>CAYWHT010000014.1:0-18510 GCA_964458135.1 uncultured Saprospiraceae bacterium
AAAATCCAAAATCCAAAATCCAAAATCCAAAATCAAAAATCAAAAATCAAAAATCCAAAATCCAAAATCAAAAATCAAAAACCTATTTAAGAATTATCTTCTGACTAACAACCCCCTCTTTAAACCACACCTTAGCAATGTACACGCCACTGGCGAGGTTCTTTCGTAACAGATCGTACTGGAAGGCGTTGATGCCCGGTTGCGCTCTTAGGAGGCGCCCGTTGAGATCGTAGATTTCGATATCCTGCATGGGGTAATTCCGCCCGCTGCGGAAGCGCACCCGGTTGGTCGCCGGATTGGGCGATATCTGCAGGTCGACGCGTTCGTTATTCAGGACTTCTTCTACCGAAGTACTTTCTCCCAGCTCGAGGGCGGCAAAGGCGCGGGGCGCGAAGTAGCCGATGATGGAATCCAAGTAGGTGCGTCCCTTTTCGGGCGACATGTCGGGGTTATCCAACAATTCCGCCTGGTGGAAAGATACGCCGGGGGCGATTTCCACGGAATCCCAACGCTCCACGTTCCACCAGTTCCAGGGGCTGCCCTCCGGGTTGCCTCCCGGAAGGGGGTTGGGTGGGCGGTTGATTGGGAAGAGGCCTTCGAAGTACTCGTGTCCGGCAATATCCGAAGCATTGCGGGCTGCCTGGGTGTAGGGATCGTCGATGTTGGCGTCGATGAGTACTTGGTTGTTGCCCAGCTCGTTGGCGCGTTCTACAACCAGTTTGCTACCCTGCACCTGCACGACGGGGTCGTTGGTGGTGGGCACTACGAGTACGGCGTCTTCGTACGGGGCAAAGGGGTCCTCGGGTGCGTGGAAGCCGATGACGGGCGTCTGGCCGGCCTCCATCCAAGCCAGATCACCGAGGGCGCCGCCCATGTTGACGGTCAACTGGAAATCAGAGCTGTAACCGACGTGGTTGGGAAGGTTGAGCGTGTCGCCCGGAGGGAATTCCAGATAGCCCTCTTCGGGCGCGACGCCCAGGGTGGTGCCGTTGATGTTGCCGTGTACCGATTGATTAACCATAACCTCCAGCTCGGATGGATCGCCGTCGAGGTCGGTAAGAAATTTACCCGGAGGATTTTGGGTCATGGCAATTTTGTTGAACTCATCCAGGGAGGAAGTTGGTAGCGTGATGTAGCCTCCGGTGCCTACGCCCCAAAGCGTGATGCGGCTGGTATCCACGCCGAAGCTATTACCGTTTTCCACGAAGTCTTTCTTGAAGAAACGGATGGCGGTGCGAGCGTCCTGCACACCCCGGTAGGCGGCCTGGATCAGGGTCAGTACCCGGACGGGCTGCAGTTCAGAAGTCGGGTTCCAACCCAGCCGGTAATCTACCGAAGCGGCTACGTAGCCCATCCGGGCAAAGCGCGTGGCCAGTTCCACGACTACGGAGTCTTCGCGCGTGCCGAAAATGGAACCGTTGAGTTCTTGCGGCAGGAAATTACCCGTATGGAAGATAAGTACGATGGGGCGTGTCGCCAGCGTATCCCCAACCGGCTCGTAAAAGTCCAGTTTGAGTTCTTCCGGCACCGCTTCCCCGACATTGGGTTGAAACAAAACCGTCGTGTTGACGCTGTAGGTAATGTCCTTGGTGACTTGCACCTCGTCAAAGACACTTTCCAGGTAGCGTTCCTGGGCCGAAAGCTGGAACGACAAACCCAGACACAACAGGATTGCTAGGAGGGAGTTGAATTGTTTCATACACAGTCTTTTTTTGATGTCAAATGGTGTTTATTCTTATCGCTTTTTAAATTCGTAGAGTAGCGATACGTACGCCAGGCGGCCGATGCGCGGCCCGCCGTAGGTTTGAAATTGCTCGTTGTTGAGAAGGTTAGAGGCGCCTACTTTCAAGGTGGTGTTCAGCCGGTCGAAATGATAGTTCACCTGGGCGTCGAGTAAATCGTAGGTCGGAACCAAACCCGTAAACTGGGGCGATCCCTCGAACAGGAAACCCTCTATCCACTTGTAGTTGACCTTGAACCCAAAATTGTTAAAAGTACTGTTGCCGATGCGAAGAGGAACATCCCGGCCGCTAATGCCGATATTAAACTTGTGCTCGGGCGTATTGAAAGCCGGAATGATGGGATCATCTTCAAGTTGTTTGTTGAGCCGGTTCCAGGAATAATTCCCCATCACCTGAAAATAGCGGGCGAAATAGTAGTTGAGACCGATGGCGAAGCCTTGCGTAGTTACCGTATTCTGCGAGTTGGCGGAGTACCGGAACACCTGCACGTTTCTCGGGCGCCCCGAAGTTTGATCCAAGGTGAGATCCGCCCCGATCTGAAAGCCCAGGAAATCGTTGTAGATATTGTAGTAATAGCTGGCGTCCAGATAAAGCCGGTCAAAAAGGGTAGAGCGGTAGCCCACCTCAAAAGTCTTGACCTTTTCGGGTTGTACCGGATCAATGTCAAAGAACTCCAGCTCGTTCCGGTTCAGGGTGTTGAGAAAATCCTGCAGCGATTCCAGGGTGACCAGGTCGGTCGCACCGTTCAGGTTACCCGAAAGAATGGCCGGGCCCACATCCAATAAGAGATACTGATCGGTAAGCGTCGGGTTGCGAATGGCCGAAGAAAAGGAAAAGCGCAGGAAATTATTGGTAGAAGGATTCCAAACCATGGAAGCGGCCGGCGAAAAGAGCCAGTCGAAATTTTCGTTTTTATCCACCCGCAAAGTCGCCTGAGCCTTCCATTCCCGGTCGGCGAAAAACTTTTCAATGCCCCCGTAAAAGCCGAATTCAAAGTTGGTGATCGTCGTGCCCGCCGTATCGGAGAAAACCGTGCCCTGAGATTCCGGAGTGTAGTAGCGCGAGCTGGCCCCTACGGTGACCTTATCCGTCCAGCTGGGATCGAAATTGTATTCGCCTTGCGCGTGGTAAAGCGCAGATTGATCAAAGAACAAGGTGCCGCCCTCGGTGCGTTTCTTGGTGACCAACTCGTTAAAGGCCCGGTCGAAACCCTCGGCGCCGGGGGCTAAAAAGGCCTGGTTGCCCGGTTTGGTTTGCGAATTGGCGAAGGCTTCGGCCTGCTGATGAAATTCGAAGAGCAAGTCCTGGTTTTGGTCCAGCCAATTATTGGCCGCTTGATTGTCAAAGGTGATGCGAACCTGGCCGGTCTCCGGATCCGTGGTGAACTGTAGTTCCGGAAATTCTTCGCTGTCCTGGATGACGGGCGCCGCCTCGGCCAGCCAGTAGTCCACGTAGTCCTGACTCCAACGGGTATTGGTCTTTACGCTATCTTGCAGCCTAAGCGCCGTAAGGAAGGGGTCGTAGGAATCACCGGCGTCCTCGTGGGTGGCGTAAGCCCGGAAAAACCATTTTTCCTGCTTGCGAATCTCCAGGCGGTTTTGGAAGAAGAGGATGTTGCGCAGGCTGAAACGGTTGTCGCCCTGGTAAACCGTAGTGCCCGATCCAAAATTGGAAGCTAGGATGAATTCGGGCGACTCCAGGCCTTGCTCGGGATTCAACCGAAAGTGAAAGGCCGCATTGGCCTTGAGGTTTTCCGTGCCGTAATCCACCAGGTCGCGTTCTTGGTAGCCGGTGCGGTAAAAGATGTCCAGACCGGGATAGGTATGCAGCGGAAAAGTGGAAAAGTCGAAGCCCGCAAAGTACTCGTCCCCGTAGATGTTGACGGCGTCGTAACGCCCAGGATTGTCCCGGCCGCGCTCCGAATCGAAGATGGGATCGTAGTTCTCGGCTTCCCAATCATCGGCAGTGAGGTAGGAGAAGTTGAATTTATAGGCCAGCCAGTCATCGCCGTCCTCGTTCTGCAGGGCGTCGGCCCAGCGCACCGCCGTCTCGACCATATTCCGTTCTCCGCCCTTAACGCTTGCCGATAGCCCTTTCTGTAAATAGGGGTTTTTGGTTTTCATGGCGATGACCCCGTTGAAGGCATTGGGGCCGTAGAAGGCCGAGCTGGCGCCGGCGATTAAATCTACCCGCAAAACATCCAATTCCGGAGAACCGAGAAAGTTGCCGAGCGAAAAGTTGAGCCCCGGCGACTGGTTGTCCACCCCGTCGATCAATTGAAGCGAGCGCACCGGGCTGGTGCTGTTGAAGCCCCGGGTGTTAATCACTTTGAAACCCAAACTGGCCGCGGTGAGATCAACCCCCTTAAGCGTGCCCAGACCGTCGTAAAAGTTGTCGGATGCAGTCTGTTTAATGGCTAAAACATCCAGCGATTCAACCGTCAGGGGAGCGGCTTTTTGTTTGTCCGACACCCGCTGACCCCGTACTTCCACCAGCTCCGTAGTGATCGCATCTTCCTCCAACGCCACATCCAGCCGCTCCATGCCCGGCTTAATAGTAAACTGCTGCGAAACAAAACCAACGTAGGTGACCGCCAGAGTGAAGGGGCGTTCCACGCCTTCCGTATCGAGCTCAAAGTTACCGTCGAAATCGGTGACAGTGCCGATAGAAGTGCCCTTTACTACTACACTGGCATTGATGAGCGGCTCTTCGTTCCCTGCTTCGGTTATCGTTCCGCGGAGAACGCTCTGCCCGTAGGCCAGGTTAGTAAATATGAGAAATAAAATTATATTTAGACACTTGGGGGCCTGTGCAAATTTCATCCTCAATTCGGATTGCTTGATAAATAAATGTTCTGTGGCCAAAATAGTGAATTTTCGCCAACTATTAAGAAATGGTAAACACAATTTGAGGCCTGTATTAAGTATCTGACAAATTTTGAATTGAAAGTGAGCTTTTTAGCGAATTTTCGCTAAATGAATTTTTTAAACAAACAGCGTAAGGATGGCCGCTCCGATACCGGCGGTGACGACCAGCAGCTTGATCCAGGAAAGGGTATGCTGCCGGTTGTTCTCGGCTTCAAACAGGATGGTGGTGGCGATATGCAGAAAAGAGCCGACGACGATGGCCATTAGTACCCGCAGCAGCTGGTCGTCAATGGAAAGGTTCGCTCCCAAAAAAGCTCCCAGAGGAGACATGCCTGCAAAGATAAACAAAGAGACGAAAAGAAAAAGCCTGGAATAGCCGGAACGCAGCAGCAACACCCCCAATGCAAAAGCGGCGGGGATCTTGTGCAAGATAATACCGAAGAGCAAGTGGTTGATGACCGGTCCTTCTTCCGAGGCGTGGTGCTGCAGGTGAGGATACGCGCTCAGGGGCAGCCCTTCCACAAAAGAATGCAGGCACAACCCCAAAAGAATTTGCGCGCCGAACAGAAAGGTGGGGGTATGGTGGGCGTGTACGTGGCCGTGTTCCACGCCCCGGGAAAGCGGCTCAAGCAATTGTTGGATCAGGAATCCGCCCAAAATCCAAAGCCCCATTCGGTGGCCGTCATGGGGAGTAAACACTTCCGGCAGGAGGTGCAGCACGGCAATACCCAGTACGTAAGCGCCACTGAAGGAAAGCAGCAGCTTTAAAGTATCCCGTTTGAGGTGACCCGTGCGCAAGGCGATAAGCCCGCCGCCGATCACCGAAAAAAACAGTAAGAGATATTCCCAAATGGCCATGCGCGTCGGGTTGCGAGTTGTAGCTTGGGAGCTAAGGTAAGGTCAATTTTACTTTTTGCCAGCTCATATACAGTTTAGCCATCAACGCCCCCAAAATGGCGCCGAGACCCGCGCCCGCCAGGACGTCCAGCGGGTAATGCACCCCTACATAAACCTGAGCGTAGGCAATGGTGGCCGCCCATAACAACAGCGGCCAGGTCATCCAGCGGTAAAAGCTGCCGAGCGTGAGCATCAGAAAAACGGCCAGCGCAAAGTGATTGGTAGCGTGCGAAGAGGTGAAACTGTATCCCGGCCCGCAATCAATGCGCAATTGCACTTCCTGCTTAAAATCGGGTTGGTTGCAGGGGCGCAAGCGCTCTACGCCCGGTTTGACAACTTTACTGCTCAAGGTGTCCGCCAGCCCGATCGTAACCGCCACCCCAATGGCGAAATACACCGCCCGCCACCGGAAGCGATAAATAACCAGCGCCATAAGGATCAGATAAAGAGGAATCCAGGTCGTCTTTTCCCTCCAAACCGGTAAGAGCGTATCCAGCCAGGGCGCCTGCCACTGCTGGTTGATCACCTGGAATAGCCACTGATCGAAAGCAATGATGTCAGCCATGTTTCTGGGCTAGCAAGATGAGACGCGGACTACGCCGGGCGTCAAAAGCCCCGAGCTGGTAATCCCCGTACGTTTGAAAAATACTCAAACCGGCGGCGCGGAACAATCTTTCGAAATCTTCGTATTGGAATAAGCGTACGCGCTCCCGGAAGAAGTGACATTGCCCCTGGTCTTCGAACCGGATATCTTTGGTAACCTGTCGCCCTTCAATCTTTTTTTCGATTTCGAAGGTAAGGTCACCGATCGTCTTAGTTTCCCTTCCCAGCAAATTTTGGATCACGTAGTTGGAGTTGAAAAAGTCGAGCGCGAAAATTCCTTCCTCTTTTAGGTTGGCCGACACGCTTTGCAAGGTTTGCAGTTCGTCGGCTTCATCGTGGAAGTAGCCAAAACTGGTGAAAAAGTTGAAAACGTAATCGAAATATTCCTTGCGGAAGGGCAGGCGCATATCGTGGGTGTGGAATTCCAGACGCTCGTGGGCGAAGGCCTGCGCTTTTTCGATACTTTGCGCAGAAAGATCTACTCCCATCACCCGAAATCCCTCTTTGGCCAGGTGAATGCTGAAGCGGCCCCGGCCACAGGCGAGATCTAGAACGCGAGCGCCGGCGGGTATCCGCAAGTGGGTAGTCAGACGGTCAATAAAACGATCCGCTTCATCGAGATCGCGGTGCCGGTAAAGCAAATGGTAATAAGGAGAATCAAACCACTCCTCAAACCACTCTCTTTCGCTTAGTTGTACAGTATTCGTGCTTAAACTCATGGATAAGATGTTCGTAAAGGATCAAGCCCCCTTTGAGTCCGCAAACAAGCCCTAAGGTGTTTTCCTCTTTGCGGAGCGTTGCCGGTGCGGCGGAATCTTGGTAATTTTAGGCTGTAATGCCAATACACTTTTGTATATAAATTCTTTATTTCGAAAAAAGATCAATCAATAACCCATAAAACACAACGACCTTGCCTTTAATCAAATCCATATCCGGCATCCGGGGCGCCATCGGCGGAGCTGTCGGCGAAAATCTGACCCCACAAGATATTGTAGAATGCACCGCTGCTTTTGGCGCCTGGCTGCTCGAACGCGGCGCCGAGCCGAAAATCGTCATCGGTCGCGATGCCCGTATTTCGGGCCGTATGGTAAGTCGCCTGGCCATCAACACCTTGGTGGGCCTGGGGTTTGAAGTCATCGACCTCGGACTGTCCACTACGCCCACCGTCGAAATGGCCGTCACCATGGAGGGCGCCGGAGCAGGTGTCATCCTTACGGCAAGCCACAATCCTCGCCACTGGAACGCCCTCAAATTTCTGGATGAAAAGGGAGAATTCATTTCCAAAGCCGACGGGGAGCGCTTGCTCCAGCTACTCGAAACGGGAGAGATCTGTTATGCCGGAGTGGATGACTTGGGGTTGTTCCGCAAAAAAGAAGGCTACATTGAAAAGCACATCGAACGCATTTTGCAAATGCCGCTGGTCGACCAGCCGGCCGTAAGCCAACGCGCCTTTAAAGTGGTGGTCGACCCGGTAAACTCCACCGGCGCCATTGCCCTGCCACCGCTGCTGGAGCAGTTGGGTTGCGAAGTGGTCATGATCAACGGCGAGCCTACCGGTGATTTCGCCCACAATCCCGAACCGCTGCCCAAGCACCTGCACGAGCTGTCCGAAAAGGTCGTCGCCGAGCAGGCCGATCTGGGCATTGCCGTAGATCCGGATGTCGACCGGCTGGCCTTCGTATGTGAAGATGGCGCGCCCTTCGGCGAAGAATTTACGCTAGTGGCCGTAGCGGATTACGTACTGCAACACCGCAAGGGCAATACGGTCTCCAACCTGTCCTCCACCCGGGCCCTGGCCGACGTCACCGCCAGGCACGGAGGCGAATACCACGCCAGCGCCGTAGGGGAAGTCAACGTCGTCGCCAAGATGAAAGCGGTCGAGGCCGCCATCGGCGGGGAGGGCAATGGCGGCATCATCGTGCCCGACTTGCACTACGGCCGCGATGCGTTGGCCGGAATCGCCCTGTTCCTCTCACATCTGGTGCATTACGGTGGTAAAATGAGCGAGCTCAAAGCTACCTATCCCCAGTACGAAATGGTAAAAGATAAAATCGATTTGCGCCCCGGGATCGACCTCGACGGTATCCTGGCAGCCCTGCGCGAACGTTACCGGCAGGAACAGCACAGCACGATCGACGGCCTTAAAATCGATTTCGCCGAGGGATGGGTGCACCTGCGCAAGTCCAATACCGAGCCCATCATCCGCGTCTACGCCGAAGGTAAAACCGCCGAACAGGCCGGTGGACTGGTGCAGCAATTTAAGGGAGAGGTGCAGGATATGATCGCAGTGAAATAAGGGCGTCTGCGGTTTTTAATACAAGTACTGTTGACCAACTAAAATAAAAAGTACTTCATGAGCCATCTAACCAAAACCAGCCAACTCGAAACCTTCTTTGCTCCCTTTCGCCGCAACATCATCGGGGTCGACCAACGATTTCCCACGGCTTTCGGGGAGCAGCCCATCGTTTATGCGGATTGGACCGCAAGCGGAAGGTTGTACCGCCCCATCGAAGAACACTTGCAGCGTGGCGTCGGTCCTTATCTCGGCAACACCCACACCGAAACGACCGTCACCGGCAGTAGCATGACCCAAGCCTACCACCGGGCCAAAGACATCATCAAGGCGCACGTAGGCGCCCGGCAGAGCGATGTGCTTATCTCTTCCAATTCCGGTATGACCGGGGTAGTCAACAAATTTCAACGCATTTTAGGCCTGAAAGTCCACGAGCGCTTTTCCCGTCGTCTGCGGTTATCTCCTGAAGAAAAGCCCGTCGTATTCGTCAGTCACATGGAACACCATTCCAATCAAACCTCCTGGCTGGAAACCATCGCCGACGTGGAAGTGATCCGCCCCGATGACCAGGGCTTGATGGATTTGGAAGATCTCCAACGCCTGCTCGATCAATACCGGGACCGTCCGACTAAAATTGCCGCTATCACTTCTTGTTCCAACGTAACGGGTATCTTCACCCCTTACTACGAGGTGGCCGAGCTCATGCACCGTCACGGCGGGCTTTGTTTTGTCGACTTTGCCTGCTCGGCTCCCTACATCGACATCGATATGCATCCCGATAACCCACTCCAGCATCTGGATGCGCTCTACTTTTCTCCTCATAAGTTTTTGGGCGGGCCGGGAACCACCGGCATCCTGGTATTTAATCCCAAGCTTTACAAAAACCGGGTACCCGATAACCCGGGCGGGGGAACGGTTGACTGGACCAATCCCTGGGGCGGACATAAATACATCGAAGAAATCGAAGCGCGGGAAGACGGCGGAACGCCCGCCTTTTTACAAACTATCAAGGTAGCCCTTTGCACCCAGCTTAAGGAAAAGATGGGGGTAGACCGCATCCTGGCTCGGGAACACGAAATGCTGGACCAAATTTGGGAGCGTTTTGATCAGCTACCCAAGCTCCACCTGCTGGCGGGAGATCACCGGGAGCGGCTAGGGGTAATTTCTTTTTATATCGAGGAGCTGCACTACAACCTGGGCGTCAAGCTGCTCAACGATCGCTTTGGTGTGCAGGTGCGCGGTGGTTGCTCTTGCGCGGGCACCTACGGGCATTATCTGTTGCACGTCGATCCGACGCGTTCGCGCACCATTACCGACAAAATCAATCAGGGAGATTTGTCCGCAAAACCTGGCTGGATCCGGATGTCTATCCATCCTACGATGACGGATGCCGAACTCCAATACACCCTGGATGCCATCGAGGCGGTATATGATAACTTCCAAGAATGGGAAAAAGACTATGTGTACAATTCCCAAATAAACGAATACCACCACCAAAATGATCCCTCCCTGGAAACCGAATTGGTGGATCGCTGGTTTAATTGGGTGACCTAAGCAAATAGAATCGAGATTTATGCAGCGAGTATATTTGGACAATGCCGCTACTACGCCAATTTCTCCCGGCGTGATCGAAGTCATGCAAAACGCCATGCGCGACCACTACGGCAATCCTTCTAGCATACATAAAGAGGGGCGGGAAGCTCGAGCGGAAATCGAAGCGGCCCGCAAAAAGGTGGCCCAGCGTATCGGAGCCTCCATCGGGGAGATATTTTTCACTTCCGGTGGAACGGAATCCAATAATATGGCCTTGAAGAATGCCGTTCGCGACCTGGGGGTCCGGCGCATTATCACTTCACCGGTTGAGCACCACTGCATTTTGCACACCGTTGAACGGCTCGGGCAAACCGATGGGGTGGAAATAAAATACTTGCGGCTCGATGCGCATGGCCGCCCGGAAATGGAACACCTGCGTGAAATACTCGCTACCGGAGGAGAAAAAACCATGGTCTCGCTTATGCACGCCAACAACGAAATCGGCACCATGATCGATCTCGATGCCGTTTCCGGATGTTGCCGGGAATTCGGGGCCTTGTTCCATTCTGATACCGTACAAACTATCGGTACTTACCCGATCGATGTATCCAAAACCCGGATCAACTTTTTGGCGGGAGCCGCCCACAAGTTTCACGGTCCCAAAGGGGTAGGCTTTATCTATATCAACGGTGACAATATCATCCAACCCTATATCGACGGCGGCGCCCAGGAGCGTAACATGCGGGGCGGTACGGAAAACATCTACGGTATCCTCGGGTTGGCCCAAGCTTTGGAGGAAGCCTGTGAAGCCAGGGAGGAACGCCACCGTTACGTAAAAGGCTTGCGCGATTATCTGGCGGAAGAATTATTAAGCCATTTCCCCGGATTGAAATTTAATGGAGACTGGCAAAATCAAGCTCATTACAAACTGCTAAGCGTAAACTTCCCGCCTTCTCCAAAGGGCGATATGCTGCTACTCCATCTCGATATCGCGGGCATCAGTGTGTCCGGCGGCAGCGCCTGTAGCTCAGGGGCCGACGCGGGCTCCCACGTTATCGATGCCCTGGAGTCGGATCCTGATCGTAAAACCATCCGGTTTTCGCTCTCTCATCTCAATACCAAGAACGAAATCGATTACGCTTTGACGCGGCTAAAAAAAATGGTTCCGGTGCAGGAGAAAGCATAGGTTTCGCCCGTAACCTTTTTACGCGACGGATCGTCATACCCTAGAATTTAAATGCCCCTCTGAAATGAAAAATAAAAGCTTGATTGCTTTGGCCCTGTTGCTTGGCAGTGTGCTTATTGCTCTTCCAAAAGTGTTCGCTCAGGGCGTCAATATCCCCGCCAAAAGATACGGTATCAGCATCGGTAATTCCACTCGCTTCAACGGCTTGCGCTTTAACTATCGGGATAAGGGAGTGGAAGCTATCAATGGCTTCAACCTGACGATCTGGACCCCCCGGGATGTTGAGGGTACCTTGGGCCAGGTCAACGGCCTGGCGTTAGGTTTGCCTATTTCTCTGCAGAACGCACAGTTTAACGGTATCAACATAGCGCTCGGGGGAGGCGGGGCAGCCGGAACGGCGCGCGGCATTCAGCTTGCCGGTCTCGGTGTCGGGGCCGGTGTGGATTTACACGGGATTGTTATCGGCGGATTGGGCGTGGGCGCCGGTCAGAGCGTAGTCGGATTTTCGTTTGGAGGTCTGGGCGTCGGAGCCGGAGACCGGGTGGCGGGCTTCAACATCGGTGGCCTGGGCGTCGGCGCAGGCAACGATGTACAAGGGATCAATATCGGTGGTTTGGGCGTCGGCGCGGGTAACAACGTATGGGGCATTACGATTGGCGGCCTGGGCGTCGGTGCAGGGTCTTACGTGACCGGATTGAATATCGCCGGTCTCGGCGTTGGCGCCGGGCAGGTATTGCGGGGGGTAAATATTGCCGGACTCGGAGTTGGCGGCCCGAAGGTAGTCGGGCTGAGCGTTTCTCTGTTGCTGGAAGCCGAAATTATGGAGGGGGTAGCCATTACGCCTGCTTACTATCACCTATCCGCCCAATCGGAAATAGGAGAGGGCCCGATACAACATAAGGGCGTAGCAGTGAGCGCCTTTAGCAATATTCGCGGGGAACACCGCGGCCTGACGATCAGCATCCTAAATATCGCCGACGACCTAAAGGGCATCCAATTGGGATTGCTTAACATTGCACGTAGCAACCCCAAAGGCTTAAAGGCCTTGCCGGTATTTAATGCAAATTTCCGGTAGCCATCCATAGCCTGGCGGGCCTACCGGAAAAAGCTTTTTTTTCGCAACCGGGGAAGGAGGATATTTTTCTCTCCGCCTGCGGTTGCGTTACCAACCAGAAGCCATCACCAATCTTTTGAGATGGCTTCTACTCAACCTCCTCCACTTTACCGGCCAGATCCAGTAAAAAAGCATAAATCATCGCGGTCTCCTTAAACCGTTCGAATCGTCCGGAAGCCCCGCCGTGTCCGGTTTCCATGTTGGTGTAAAGCAAGAGCGGATGGTCGTCGGTTTTCATCTCCCTCAATTTGGCCACCCACTTGGCGGGCTCCCAGTATTGCACCTGGGAATCGTGCAGCCCGGTTGTCACCAGCATGGGCGGGTAGGCTTGGGGGCGCACGTTATCGTAGGGGCTATAAGACTTGATGTATTCGTAATATTTGGGATCGTTGGGATTTCCCCATTCGTCGTATTCGAAAGTCGTAAGGGGAATGCTGTCATCAAGCATGGTGGTGACCACGTCGACAAAAGGCACCGCCGCCACAACTCCGCTCCACAACTCCGGACGCATATTGATCACCGCTCCTATGAGCAAGCCCCCGGCACTGCCTCCCAGACCGTAAAGCTGCTTGGGATTAGCGTACCCTTCTTTGATAAGGAATTCGGCGCAATCGATAAAGTCGTAGAAGGTATTCTTTTTATTTAACAATCTACCGTTCTCGTACCACTGACGCCCCATTTCTTCTCCACCCCGGATATGTGCGATGGCAAAAACGAAACCGCGATCGAGCAAGCTGAGCCGCGACGATCCGAAGGAAGGCTCCATACTCGCTCCGTAAGAACCGTAACCGTAAAGCAGGAGCGGGGCTTCCCCGTTTTTTTTGAAGCCCTTTCGGTATACCAGTGAAATGGGTACTTCGACGCCATCGCGGGCCTTGGCGTACAAGCGTTCCGATTGATAATTGGATTTGTCGAACCCACCGAGAACTTCTTGTTCCTTTAGCAAGGTAAATTGGCGAGTGCCCATATGATAATCATAGGTAGTGGCCGGCGTAGTCAACGATTGATAACCGATGCGTAGCAGCTCGGTATCAAACTCGGGATTAATGGAGACATAGGTGACAAAGGCGTCCTCCCCGAAGTTGATGTAGTGTTCTTCGCCCGACCAAGGCCGTACGCGCAATTGGGTGATGCCTTTGATGCGTTCGGAGAGCACCAGGTAGTCGCGAAATACTTCCATATCCTCCAATAGTACTTCGGGACGGTGCGCGATGACTTCCTGCCAGTGCTCTTGGGTGGTTCGCCGCTCGTCGGTCACCATGAGCCGGAAATTCTGCGCGTCGAGATTGGTGCGGATGTAGAAGCGATCTTCGAAATGAGCAATGTCGTATTCCAGCCCGCGTTTCCGTGGCTGGATGACCCGGAATTCCCCCTCGGGCTGGCCGGCCTCCAATACCCGATACTCTTGGGAGACGGTTTGGTAGGAACCGATTACTATGTATTTCTTGGATTTGGTTTTGTAAACGAAGCACAAAAAGGTATCGTCGCTTTCCTGAAATACTTCCACATCTTCGGAAACGGGGGTGCCCAGCCGGTGGCGCATGACGCGGTAGGGGCGAAGGGTTTGTTCGTCCTTTAGCGTGTAAAAGACGGTTTTGTTGTCGTCGGCCCAAATAGCATTTCCGGATGTGTTGGGGATTTTATCTTCCAACATCTCACCGGTTTCCAGATTCTTGAAACGAATGGTGTATATCCGTCGGCTAACGGTATCTTCTCCGTACGCAAGCAAGCGGTTATCGGGACTCACTTGCCGGCCGCCAACCTGGTAGTAATCAAAATCTTTGGCCAGTTCATTGACATTGAGAAGCACTTCTTCCTTGGCCTCCAGTGTTTGCTTTTTTCGCGAGTAGATAGGGTGCTCCCGGCCGGTTTCGAAGCGGGTGAGGTAATAGTAACCGTTATCAAAGTAAGGAACCGATTGGTCTTCTTCCTTAATGCGGCCTTTAATTTCTTCAAATAAAGAGGTCTCAAAAGGTTTAAGATCGGCCATCACACTGTCGCGGTAAGCATTTTCCTGCTCGAGGTATTCGATGACTTTGGGGTTTTCCCGGTCATTGAGCCAAAAATAATTATCGATGCGGGTATCCCCGTGAATGGTTAGTTCTTTTGGAGTTTTGGGGGAACGTGGGGTATCTACCTTTGTATTTAAGTGCATTTGCGATTGTTTTTGATAAGATCTAAAAGAACTTCCGAAAAAAGGCATTTGCACTCAATCAAGCAAGCCCTTAAGTAGAAAGTTATTTAAATTATAGTCTGACAACATGAGATTTGTGAAAATATGACGCCGCTATTTTTTCGGCTGGCAAGGCGAAAAACGTAAATATAGCCGGGGCTACATTGAGGCTTTTCAACGCAGCCAGGCGGAAAAAGAGCAAGTCAGAATTCACAAATCTTGCGTTGTTAGACTATAAATGCAGTATTCGTTCCAATTACAACCCTGGCCATCCGATTGCGTCTTTCTACCCATAACAGATTTAACCTATAATGAAACCCATTCCGTCATTTCGTCAAGTCGCCAAATACTCTTCTCTAGAAGTTATGGATTGCACCTATGAAAAGTACCGGCGCAGTGCTTTACACATCGACCGGGTCGATCGTATAAGTATTCTTTTGTGGGGAAAGCTAAGAGAAACGGCGAACCGGCAAGAAGAATACGCGGGTCCGGGTAGTCTGGTGTTCAAACCGGGCCGTATGCCACACGAAAATTACTACGGCCCGAGAGGCGCGCGTATCCTCACCATTGTCTGTCGGGAAGAAAAGTTGTTTGGAGAGGCGCTGGAGCACTGGCAGTGGTTTCACGGACCGGGCATTGCACCCTTGTCTTTTCGCTTTTTGCGGGAGCTTAAGAAGCAACGCTCGGAAGATGATCTACTGGAGCGGGTGATTGATTTGATGGCATCCTCGGGACAAGGAGAGGGGCCCATTTCCAGCCCGGAACCTTCCTGGTTTTCCCGGCTGGAAGAGCGCTTGCTGGATGAATACGCAACGCCCCTGCAAACCCGACAACTGGCAGCCTGGATGGATCTGCATCCGGTATATTTGGCGCGGGTTTTTCGCCATAGAAGAGGACGTTCGATCAAGGATTATCTCCAGCAAATTCGCATCAGCCGGGCTATTGACGATCTGGTGGAATCCCCCAAACCATTAGTCGATATTGCGCTCGATCACGGCTTTTCCGATCAGAGCCACCTATCCCGGATTTTAAAAAGAGATACGGGGTTTAGCCCAGGCTATTTCCGGCGGTGGGTGGAGGCGTATTAGAACGCTAGCAGCTAAGCATCATAATGGCGGATCACCTCATAGTCCGCTTCCGAGTAATCTCCGGGTGGATCGCCCAAGTTGGCATCCGGATCCGGCTTGGGATCAAAGACAAAAGAGCCTCGCTGGTCGGAGGTCATTTCCTGCAGGAGGAAGCCGTAGGTTACTTCGGCGCGGCGTTCGGCGTTGTCCATGGGAGTTGCGCCATAGTGAACGCGTTCTTCAAGATAAGCTTCCAGCACCTTTTGCTCGTCTTCTGCGGACCATTTATCGGGGTCGCCGGGTTGTACCCGGTCCACCGCCTTTTGTAAACAGGGTTGCACATAGCCCGGGCGATTGGCGTGGTGGGCCAACAGCAGCGCTACCCCGTATTCGGAAGTGATCAATTTGGACATCGGATGGCCGCCAACCCCCAGCTCGGTTTTCCAGTAAAAGGTCTTCAGCCGCTCGGCCGCGTGGAAAAGTTGGGCGGCCATGATATAGTCGTCCTGCCCCGAACGGTAAAAGCGATAAGCCCATTCCGGGTTTCGGAACTGCTCTTTTTGCTCCGGCCGCCGAATGGACTGCCCCTCGAGGGTCAGGTATCCGTAAATGCGGGTATTATCGGGGTCCAGATCCAGCCCGTAGCGACCAAAGTATTCCTGAAATTTTTCCGGATATAGTTTTTTGATGCTGCCGAGCATTGCCGGCAACTCGCCCTTGCGATCCTCCACGCCCAGCGACCAACGAAATATGCCGAAGGCGAGAAAGTCTTCCCCGGAGGTGTCCACCGCGTCCAGCATTCCTTCATTATTGGTGACCGGGCACATGACATTAATCACGGATGTGGAAAGCGGAATCGCTTCGAGAATATCGCGGTTGAGGTCGATCAGGTCGGTAGCCAGTTGGGTGCCCTTCGTGTAAACCCCTTTTCCGGTAGGCCGGAATTGGGCTTCAATGCGCCCGTCCGATACATTGACGATAGGGTCCCCAAAAATTTCCGTATCCCGCACGCGGAGCGGTTGATCCTGCCCCGTGTCCCGGTTTTGACCGGATGAGGCGCCCTTCTTGCCGAAAATACGGGTGATGATTCTTGAAAGCATACGAATAAGGGTGTTGCTTTTTGAGTGAAGGGTTGAAGATAATTAAATGCTCCTAAGTATGGAATAGTGGCGGTAAATTGAGCCAACCGATTAAAAATCCGATTGGCTCTTTTTAGCTTTAACCGAATCAATCACCAAAACACAAGTAAACATGCAAAAGATAGGCTTTCTGCTTTGTAGTCTGCTGCTCATCACCACTGGGCTTTCCGCCCAAACGACAGCTATTCGTTGCGGTCAATTGTTCGACGGCCTCCGCGATGCGGTGCTTCCCGGCCGGGTGATCCTCGTAGAAGGGGAACAAATTATAGAAATTGGGGATGCAGATATTATTCCGGCCGGCGCCGAAGTCATCGACCTGAGGGAGTACACCGTGATGCCCGGCATGATTGACGCCCACGTCCATCCGTTGATTTACGGCGACGATTACCAGGTCAACCACCTGCGTCAGTCTTCGGCCGACAAGGCCCTGTACGGCCTGAAGGTGGTGCAGGAATTTCTGTCCAACGGTTGGACTACCTTGCGCATTGCCGGAGATGCCGATGTGCATTACGCCCATCTCGACATTCGCGACGCCGTCAAGGCCGGCTTGTTTATGGGCCCCCGGATCGTGGGGGCCGGGCACTATCTGTCAACCACCGGCGGGGGCGGCGATATCAATTTTCTCGCCCCCGAGCAACAACTCATTGCCGACGGCCTGGTCGTGGATGGGGTGGCTGAAGTGCGCAAGGCGGTGCGTCGGGAAATCAAATACGGCAGCGATTGGATCAAACTCCTGGTCACCGGCGCCTTCATGACGGCCGGCGATAATCCCCAAAGCGTACACTTTAGCGAAGAAGAAATGGCCGTCGCCATCGAGGAAGCCAACATGCGGGGCGTGCCGGTCATGGCCCACGCTCATTCCACCGAGGGGATCAAGCAGGCGGTGCGCGCCGGGGTGCGGTCGGTGGAACACGGCACCTTTATCGATGAAGAAGGCATGGACCTGATGATCGAAAACGGCGTCTACCTGATTCCCACGATTTACGTGGGGGAGTATTTCATGGAAGAGCAAAAGGACAGCGAAGCACTCTCCAAAGCGGTGCAGCTCCACCTCAAATACAAGCCCGTCTACCGCCGCAAGTACGCCCGCGCCATCGAAAAAGGCGTGAAAATCGGTATTGGCTCCGACTACGTAGGCTTTCCCGTACAATACTGCGCCCGGGAATTTGCGGAGCTGGTGGGCCTGGGCATGTCCAACTTCCAAGCCCTGCAAGCAGGCACCAAAGTCAACGCCGAACTCCTGCAAATGGAAGACCAGATCGGCACGCTCGAAGCCGGTAAAATGGCGGATATCATCGCCCTGCGCGGTAATCCGCTGGAAGATATTTCCGCGCTGGAACGGGTGGTGTTTGTTATGGCAGGGGGCGAGGTGTTTAAGCAGCCGGAATAAATGGATGCGTGGATAACCGCCGGGCTTGGGCCCCGCTCCTTGGGAAGGGGGATGTATAGTCTGCGCCAACCCAAGATTTGTGAATGCTGACCTGGCAGACTATAATCACGCTTCGAACCACATCCATCCTTTCCAACAATAATCAGATCGATGCTCCATGGCGCGCCCCCCACGGGCGAATCGCTGGTTATCTATCTTTCAATAGGCGATATTCATACCGCTTCATTCGCAACGGCTAAGGCATCCTCTTCCACCCGTTTCCATTCGCCCGTAGGTTCGAGTTGCAGCATCAGCCGTTGCTGGGGGTCGTAGACCTGCAGGCTTACCCATTCATTGAAGAACATCTGTTGCAGAATGGCGTGCTTGTCCACCAGGGCTTGGACTCTTTCCCGGGGAGCGACCACGACGGCCGTGAGCCGCAAGGGTTGATGGTAGATCCGCTCGTCGGATTGTTGTACAGATTGCAGGGGGAGCCCGTGCATGAGATCGCTGGCGTTGCCCTGCAT
>CAYWHT010000015.1:0-17920 GCA_964458135.1 uncultured Saprospiraceae bacterium
CTTCTACCCCCCCGAAAAGGACCGATGTTGCGCCATTCCAAGGCTTGCAAGTAACCGGGCCGGAAACTCGCGTCTTTGTTTACAATGCCGAGCCTCTGGGCCTTGGCGGGCAAAACGAACGCCAAAGCCGCCATCACAGCGAACGCGTAAAGAGCTCTCATGTCGATTATGTTTTTAGTAGCCTGCGGCGGCAACAGGAGCGCTGTAGATAACTGTAGTTTTCTCAACAACCCCCCGGAATGACCAGCGGGTACCGCCTTTTTCTAATTGAATGGGACTATGATTTAAAAAATCATGAGGGGAACGTCCGCTTTAACTCCAATTCTCAATTTAGAATTTCAAGTTAAAATAAGCTACCGTAAACTAGTATAGTAAACGCCATACCTAGGTGTTAATGGTATATTCGTTCCCTGGAAATAATCATCGGTAAACCCCGGACAATCGGTTTACGCTTTAGTTTCGCTACACCCCGGTTATGAATTTTAGGCAGGATAATGGGAATATGATTAAGAGCTTGTTTGGATTTTACCTTTTGGGCTACTTCTTGCCAAGTTTTGTACTGCACTGCAATGCTCTTCGGTCACGCAGCCCCAGCTATGCTCCATTCAAGGGTGAACCCTGTACCCCATCCTTGAATGGGCGCCTGGTCCAGCACAAAATTTGATGGTGTTCGCGCTTCAAAAGCTAAATCAAAACGGGCTAAAAACAAATCTAATAAATGTTTGGCATATGCAAGGACTTTCACCAACTAATTTGTGATGTTTTTTCGAGAAAACGGTGGTTTTTTGCCGGGAAGTGGTTTTTAATTAGGAGCAGCAGAAAAGGATCAAAGCCTTGCGGAAGGCGGGAAAACCGTATGAACCGGTCGGGGGTATGGCCGTAAATTAATAAGAACCAACTATTTGTCTATATTGTAAACCCGCAATATCCGAACAAGCTCTAATAAAGTTGGCCAAATGAACATTGCAATACTGTCTCGAGGGCCTCAGCTCTATTCTACCCAACGTCTATGGGAAGCGGGAATCCGGCGGGGACACCGCATGAAAATTATCGATCACACCCAATGTGATCTCGTGCTAGCTTCCGGTGGGGCCCAAGTTATTTACGACGGGCGGCCGTTAAGTGATCTGGATGCCGTCATACCACGAATCGGTAGTTCGGTGACCCATCAGGGCGCTGCGGTGATCTTACAGATGGAGCAGATGGGCATATTTTCCGCCGCGGGTTCCCAAGCCCTGGTGCAGTCCCGGGATAAGCTTCGCTGCTTACAAATCCTTTCCCAAAAAGGGATTCCTATTCCGCGCACGGTACTGGTCAGTAGCGGGGAAGCGATCGAGGGTCTGATCGACAGGGTGGGAGGGCTGCCAGTGGTGATCAAGCTTCTGGAAAGCACCCATGGCGTTGGGGTTATTCTGGCCGAAACTACGACGGGCGCGGGAGCTACCATCGAGGCCTTTCAGCGATTGGGGGAACGGGTCCTCATTCAGGAATTCATCCGGGAATCCGCGGGTGTGGACGTCCGGGCCCTGGTGGTCGATAATGAAGTAGTGGCCGCCATGCGCCGGGAAGCCCGCCCGGGGGAATTCCGGTCCAATTTACATAGGGGCGCAAGCGCTTCTCCCCGAAAATTGAGCCAACGAGAACGCGAACTGGTCTTGCAGTCGGTAGCTCTCTTGGGATTGGAAGTGGCCGGAGTAGATCTCTTGCTTTCTTCCGACGGCCCACTCGTCATGGAGGTTAACGCTTCCCCCGGTTTGGAGGGTATTGAGGCGGTCACGAGGGTTAAGGTGGCGGAAAAAATAATTCGCTTTGTGGAAAAAGGATGCCGGCGCCGCTCCCGGCTGGCAGTTTTCGCCTTTTAAATCGTAAATGAAAAAGGCTACAGCCTGAATTAATATTTCAGACTGTAGCCTTTTGGCGGATGGGGGGTTATACTTCCGGCTGCCGGATAAAAGGACTTACCCATCGTCATCTTCCCCGTCGCGCGGGCGGCCGGTGCCGATAACGCCGTTGCGGAAAGCATCCAGGTATTCCTGGCAGGCCAGATCCGGAATCTCCACGTCCTGGTAATCAAACTCCACCAGATCGTCGATGCCATCGCCGTCCGTATCCATATAATCTACAATGATGTCTTGCTGGAATTCATAGACCGGGCTATCGACCATGAAGGAAGAGTCTTGCTGGGGAACGGGCACGTCGAGCAAACAGCGGTCAAGGCCGCGGTAGGCGATCCGGTAATCGTAGCGCTTGCCTTTCAACAGGGCGCTGGTGCTGCCTTCTCCGCTAATTAGGAAGCCTAGAAGGGCGTATTGTTCGCAACCTTTTTCCCGGAACAGGATGGGAATCGTCGGGGAGATGATCAGGTTGTTGAAGTCGGTAGAACAGGTGCCTCGCACCCTTACACTGGCTTCGAGCAGGTCGTCGCCGGTGAGCTCCGCCGATACATCCAGAGGTTCTACGGCGCCGGGGCAAAGATCCAGGACGCCGGTTCGGAAAAGGAGATCTCCGCGGCAATCTTGGTTAATGCCCGAATAAATGGCCAACCGGACTTCGTCGAGCAGTTTAAACCGGATGTCGAGCTGCTCGCCGTTCACGTAGCGGAAGCTGCGGGTGAAGAGAAGGTTGCCGTCCAGGTCCTGAATTTCGGTATAGTAAAAGCGCTGCGGATCGCTGGCCATGATGCCGGAGCTGACATTCAGGCTGATTTGTCCCATGCAATCTTCGGCCAGAGCGGCGCCTAAGATATAGGTCGAAGGCTTTTCGACATTGGTCTTCACGACGAGTTGCCCCAGGCTATTTTGCTCAATCGTTTTGCTTTGCTGTTTGATCCAGCTGCCGGTGGGCCGATCGAAGCGCCAGAGATTCACCCGGTCGCCGGCGCGCAGGGGTTGCTCAGTAATGGGATTGACGGCATTGCCATCGAGGGTGAAGCTGAGTTTGGCGGATTCCGAGAAACGAGCTACCCGCTTATCACCTTCGCTCAAACTAACCGACATGGCGCTGATGGGCGCCAGATTGACGTCACCCAGAAGGGCGCCCGCCTCGTCGTAGGCAATGGCTTCGCCTCCTCCGGGCAGGCGGGTCAGTGCTTCGGATTCCTGAACGTCGTAGTGCCTTACCCGGGCTTCCATCTCTCCCTGTATGGACTGATCGTCCCGCCCAAACAAACGAGTAGCGGAAGGGATTTCTACGGCCACCTCCTCGAAACGCTTTTCCAGGGAAGCCCGCAGCACCTGCGCGCCCTCGGTGCCTTTCTCACTGACCCGCAAGGTTTGAGACTCATCCGTGATGCCTTCGTAATCGGTTTCGCTGCGGTAAAGCTTAATGGTTTCCAGGTTGCCCCGGCTGTTGCGTAGGGAAAAGGTCCGGTAGCTGGTCTCAAAACCCGAGGCGGAAATCGCCAACGTAAAATCGATGGGCTCCTTGATAGAAGGATCATCCGCCTTGAGCAAACCAATCTGTAGGATGCCGACTTTGGCGTCCTCGCGGTTGAGGTCTACCTGCAAGTCGCTTTCGCCCAATACAGTATAAATTTTCTCGGTATCCTTACCCAATACTTCGACTTCGATATCCTCCGGTATGGGATAGGCCAACTCACTATCCATGATCTGTATCGTCAGTGGATTGAGTAGGGCGTCGGTTTCGAGATAAAGGTCGACGTCTTCGACGATTTTTTCAAAGTTTTGGCAGGATTGGACGATTATCGACGAGGCCAAAACAACGACCATCATGCCAACAGCTTTGAGGTGGCTAATTCTTTTCATCGCGAGAAGTTTTTTAGGTATCGTTTAGTTTGAATGCTACAGTTAAACTGACAACCGGCCACCAACGGTAAGGCGAAATATTTTCCTCCAATTGGTCTTCGTTGACCTCGTTGCCCTTGATGAGATTGGTGGCCGTCAAGTCCAGGCGGGGTTTTCCCTTATAAAAAAAGCCGGCGTCAACACTTATCCCAAATCGCTTTCTGGGAATGGCGTTACCGAATCCGAACCCCAAGTAAGGGTTAACCGGCGAACCAAAAGTCACTTCACCGGCAATGTATCCAATATCTTCACCCGGAATCATGACGTCATTGAGCGGCACGGCGTCCCGCAAGCCCCCCTTGCCGTAAAGCGAGTTATCCCAGAAAAAATATCCAATACCCCCCACTAGCTTCAATCCCCGATTCCAAGGAGAATACTCGGCCATTAAGGAAAGATTGGATTGTCGAATCCGCAAGTCAATGTTGGCGTAGTATTCGAATCGATTGAAATTCGTTTCGTAATTCTCAATCGAAAGGTTGAAGTAACGCAAACCGCAACGCAAATTCCACTTCGGGTGGAAGCGCAAATTGACGTCCACACCCACTAAGCCATCGCTACCACCACTCAAGGCAATGGCCCCGATACGTCGTCCCGGGGATTCCAACACCGAATCGGCGCCTTCTTCCTCTTGCCTCTCCCTTTCCAGCGGGCTGGAAAGCTCACAACTCCACTCCTGGGCTTCCAGCGGGCTTCCCCAAATGATAAGGGCCGCCAAGGCCATGAGGAAGCGCCAACACTGACGAAACATAGGTGATTGCTGATCCTTGCACATAGATAAATCGCTTACCTTAATGCCCAAAGCACTATGAATGGAGCAATACCACATCTTCCTTTCGGAACCCGAAAAGGATTACACCAACGATAGTAGCCCAGTAATTTCTTTTGGAAGTTACCGCGGAAGGTGACAGTCCGCAGGCAAATCAAAATATAGTGTGATTAGCCTCTCAAAGCTGATGCCTGGGGTTTATTTGGGTAGATGTTTGAAAACCAAGGAATAACAGGCATCACATTAACGTATGCTAGTTTTTGGGATAAGCACTTTGCTTCAAAAATAGAAATTTTTGGACGAAATCCGCAAGCGGATAACGATTGGATGCTTTTATTTTTATCCCGGGACCAACTTCTGGGCGGGAGCGTAATGGGTTGCCAACTACCAAAAAACGGGGTGGAACTTCAAATTTCCCCGGGAATTAAGCTCCAAAGTGGGAGACGGCACCTTAATCCAATTGATCAGTGAAAATAGGGTGCGCAGCAAACGACTCTCGGTATCAAGGCGGTCGAAATCGATATCCAATGATAAGTAATACTGTCGGTAGCGTTGAAATTCGGGTTCGGTAAGCGAAAATTTACCCCCCTGTTCACCGGTCCATCCATTGCCGTAGGCGCCGTACATGTTCTCCGCGCCGTATCCTAGTGCGAGGTTGAGCCACTTGAAGGGGGCCGCCGAAGAATTGCCGGCCAGAAAGGAGGCCGGATTGATGGACGCCCAAACCGTCATCCCGTTATAATCCTTGATGAAAGCTTCGGCAAAGGAGCTTCCGTAGAGATCGTAGGCGCGTTCCCGCGGCGTCGTCTGGAAATCGCCGTTGTTGGCTTGGAGAATAAAATCCGGGTAATCCGGTCGGGTATTAGACACCTTTAACAAGATGCGTTGCTCCCGCCAGATCAATTCCTGGCTTGCAAAAAGGCCGATGCCCAGGGTGTTATAGGCTAAATCGGGCACGGAAAACCCCCATTCTTCGGAAAATCCATCCATAACTTCCACCGTGCCCTGCAGAATGGTTGCCAACCCGGCCGCGGTTCCAATGGCTAATGGCCGCTTGATGCCCGTCCAGCGCGCCCCTTTGTACAAAAGGACGCTTTCGGCGTAGGCGGTAAAGGCGTGGCCCAACTTATCTACGTCATTCCATTGGCCCATATCGTTAAAGAAATGAAAGCTGGAAGTCTCGTGCTCGGCGTACCAGGATTTGTACAAGCCGTAAGAAGCACTGCCGTAAAGGGCCGTACCTATGCCCGCACTGATCCAAAATCGGCCCCGATGAAAGGTGTCGGCCGGTTCCAGAAAGGGTAGCCGCTCTTGCTGCGCCGAGAGTGAAGCGGTTACTGAAAGCAAAATCAGTATCGGGAATACATTTTTGCCTGGCATATACTTGTTTAATGAGCTTGCAAACAAAAATAAGCTTACCTTTTAACCGAAGCCAATCCCTTAGGTTATTTTTGATTAAAATAGTGGGTTGCCATGATGAATCCTACCAAGATGATCTTTACTAAAACTTCGTTCTTCTTATTGTTTCTACTGAGTTATTCTTTACTTATGGCGCAGGAAAGGCCCCGCGAGCTCGGTTTGCACATCGGTTTGCTACCCGTGGGCCCCAAAAACGCCATTACGGATGTGGAGGGGGTTCGGGTTGGCCAGCTGAGCTTGCGGCAAGACGATCGGGTTCGTACCGGAGTGACGGATATTTTGCCGCACGCTTGAAATCTTTTTCTGGATAAAGTACCGGCGGCTATCTATATCGGCAATGGTTTCGGAAAACTCGCCGGATATAGTCAGGTGGAAGAACTGGGCAACCTGGAAACGCCCGTGGTGCTGACCAATACCCTCAGTGTGCCGACCGCGGCGGATGCTTTGATCACCTACACCTTGCAGCAGCAACAAAACCAAGAGGTGCGCTCGGTGAATCCCGTTGTCGGAGAAACTAACGACGGCCGGCTCAACGATATCCGCGGTCGCCACGTACAGGAAGCGGATGTGCTGCGCGCCATTTCGCGGGCCGATACCGGCGTCGTGGCGGAGGGCAACGTCGGCGCCGGCACCGGCACAGTATGTTTTGGCTTCAAGGGAGGCATCGGTACGGCCTCGCGCTGGCTACCCCCTGCCCTGGGCGGCTATACCCTCGGGGTGCTGGTGCAGACCAATTTCGGAGGGGTATTACAAATCGACGGGGCGCCCATCGGCCGGGAGCTGGGGCAGTTTTACCTCAAAGATCAGCTGGAGCACGATCCCGACGGCTCTTGTATGATTGTCGTAGCTACGGATGCCCCTCTGGGATCCAGGAATCTCAAGCGATTGGCCAAACGCGCCTTACTCGGCCTGGGCAAGACGGGCGGTATTGCCTCTAATGGCAGTGGAGATTACGTAATTGCTTTTTCCACCCATCCGGCTTTGCGCGTGCCTTACCGCGCCGATTCGGCGGTGGCGCGAGCGCCCCGGCTGGCCAACAGCGCAATGTCGCCTTTGTTTATGGCGGTCATCGAGGCTACGGAAGAAGCAATCATCAATTCGCTCTTCGCCGCCGAAACCATGACGGCCAACGGGCGCACGATTGAAGCCCTTCCCCGAAAGCGCGTCATGGAAATATTGCGCCGGTACAACCGCCTGAGCAATGAGTGAAGCTACCCCTATTCGCCCCGCCGCTATTCTGCTCGCCGCCGGCGCCTCCCGCCGCATGGGGCAGCCCAAACAGTTGTTGCCGATTGGTCAACGCACCCTCCTGGAGCACGTCTTGTCGGTAGTGGATCCCATCCTTGCTTTTCCACCCATTGTCGTGCTGGGGGCGCAAGCCGACCGGATACGTCAAAGGGTGCGCCCGCCGCGCGTACTTTGGGCTTATAATCCGGACTGGGAAGAGGGTATGGGGAGTAGCCTGCGCAAGGGCATCGAACACCTGATGGCGCATTACCCCCGGGCAAATCCCGTTTTCTTGCTGGTGGTAGACCAGGCCGGAATTTACGAAGCCCATTTACGGGCGCTGCTGAACCGTTTTCACCCCCGCGAACGCCCCCTGCTCGCCTCCGCCTATCTGGAAACCGTCGGAACGCCGGTTTTGCTGGATCGCCGCTTCCTGAACACCCTTCTGGCGACCGAAGGCGATAAAGGGGCGCGTTGGTTATTGCGCACGCAAACCGAACAACTCACTTCCATTCCTTTCCCCGAAGGCGCCTTCGATTTGGATACACCGGAGGATTACCGCCGGTTTCTATGCTTCGCAACGGATATTAAGCCCAATCCCGAAAGCCGTTCGTCGGAAAATCAAGACCGTTGATCAAAAACATGCTTCGGGATGCAAAGCGTCATTGCCTCCATTAATGGGGGGGTGTACCTTTGCCCCCAATTACTGGCGCCCGAAGCACACGAATTACGCGGCTCCTTCATTGAGGCTATTCCGGAAAAAATGAATTTTTTAGATGCGACTTATTGTGCCTATATCCCTAACGATACTGGTTGTTTTATTATCGCCTTGCATTTCCCATACTCAAGAGGTCGTTCGAATGAGTTTGGATAGGGCGATTGATTATGCCCTTGAAAACAATGTGGATATCCGCAATGCCCGTTTGAATGTACTGGATGCCGAACAGCAGGTAAAGGAAAGGCTTTCGGGCGGTTTGCCGCAAGTTAACGGAGAGTTGAATTACCAAAGGTACCTGAAAGTACCCGTTCAACCCTTACCCGATGCCTTTGTACAGTTTCTGGAACAAATCAATCCCAACGGGGAGGTAGAGCGGGAGGCTTCCTTTTTCCTGCGCAATAATTTTACCGCCGGCGCCGATCTGGACGCTATGATTTTCGATGCGACCTTTTTTTTAGGAGTTCGGGCGGCCCGCGCTTTCAAGGATTATACGGCCCGGGAGTTGCTTACCGAGAAGCGGGAGGTGCGCAATTCGGTGATCGATGCGTATCTGCCGGTCCTGTTGCTGGATAAGAACCTGGAAATTATTCGCAAGAACATCACCAACCTGGAAAAGCTGTTGTTCGAAACCCGGGAGCTCTACAAAGCGGGATTTGCCGAACAACTCGACCTGGATCGTCAGCAGCTTTCACTGGCTAATCTGCAAACGGAGCTGGAAAATTTACAGCGGGAACGGCAAACGGCCATCGCCGCATTGAAATACCTGCTCGGTCTGCCGGCCGGCCAACAACTGGTGCTCGATGAAGATCTCGAACAACTGGCGGAAGGTACATCCGTAGATCCGGCAACGGAACTGGCGCCGGCTAACCGGCCCGAGATCCGCTTACTCGAACAGGGCATTACCCTCAACGAAATCCAGGTCAAGGCCAACCGCATGGCCTACCTTCCCAGCCTGAGAGCCTACGGCGCCTACCAGTACGCCTATCAGGGCAATAATTCCGAAGACGGATTCTGGGCGCCCACCTCCTTCCTGGGACTGCGCCTCTCCGTTCCCATCTTCGACGGTTTCTACAAAAAGACCCAGATAGAGCGAGCCAAAATCAGCCTCGAAAAAAATCGCAATCTGGAAAGGGATTTGAAAAGAGCCATCCGCCTGGAAGTGGAAACGGCAAGGTCCAATTACTTCAATACCCGTAAAAGGTTGGAAAGTCAGCGGCAAAACCTCGATCTGGCCGAAAGAATCTACGAAACCACCCAGATTAAATACCGGGAAGGCGTGGGAACCAGCGTGGAAATTACCCAGGCGGAGCAAAGTCTCTACAGCGCGCAATCCAATTACCTGCAGGCTTTATACGATTTATTACAGGCTAAGATGGACCTGAAGATGGCATTGGGCGGAATGGTCAAATAAGACGGCCCGCAACTAAATACAACCAACGATCACTGACGCAACAACTCTTAAAGTTTGTTCCAATATGAAATACTTTCTCCCGGCCTTGATCCTGCTAACCCTGCTATTAGGCGCTTGCCAGGATGCAAAGCCCGATGAATGGGCGGTTCCGGAAAGTTTGGAAGAAAAAAAACGCCTGCTTAAAGAAAAAAGGGCCGAAATAAAGCAACTCCAAAACCGGATCACCGAATTGGAAAGCGCCATCGCCGAACAAGACCCCAATCAGGAGCGCGGCAGGGAGTTGGTGACCACCCTCCCCCTGGAACGGCGCGACTTCCGGCGGTACGTCGATATACAAGGCGCCGTGGAGGCCGAAGAACTGATCGACGTCACCAGCGAAATGACCGGACGTATCGTCCAACTGCATCTGCAGGAAGGAGCGCCGGTAAAAAAAGGGCAACTCGTAGCCGAATTGGATTTGGAACAGGTGGAAAAGCAAGTCGCGGAATTAGAGACTTCCCTGGAACTAGCGACCACCGTCTACGAACGGCGCAAGCGCTTGTGGAATCAAAATATCGGTTCCGAAATTCAGTATCTCGAGGCCAAAAACCGCAAAGAACGCATCGAAAAAAGCCTCGAAACCCTAAAAGTGCAGCTCAGAAAATCAAAAGTCTACGCCCCCGCTTCGGGCGTAGTGGAAGCCGTACCGCTACAAACCGGAGAATTGGCGATTCCCGGAGCGCCCATCATTCAGATCTTGAACACCTACCGCTTGAAAGTAGTGGCCGATGTGCCGGAAAACTACCTCACCAGCGTACAACGCGGAGAAAGGGTGCGTGTGGGTTTCCCGGCCCTGGATATCGAACGAGAAGCTCCGGTCACCCTCATCGGCCGCACGATCGATCCCTCCAACCGCACCTTCCGGGTGGAAGTGAAGGTGCTCAACCGTTCGGGCTTACTCAAACCCAATCTATTGGCCACGATGAGCATCAAAGATTTCGAGGCCACCGATGCCGTCGTCATTCCGCTCAACCTGGTGCAACAGGAGGTGAGCGGCAAAAAATACGTTTTTATCCAAGCGGAGGGCCCCGACGGAGCTTACGCTAAAAAGACTTACGTAACTACCGGACCGTCTTACGAAGGGGAAATGATCATCACCTCCGGCTTGGACGGCTCGGAAACCCTCATCGATGAAGGGGCGCGCGGACTGACGGACGGAGCACTGATCCAGGTAAAATCATCAAAACCGATTAGTAAGCATGGCTAAATCCGAAAACAAAAAAGGCATCCGGCAATTTGGCCTGTCGTCATTGGCCGTTGACAACGCCACGAGCGTGTTCATCGTCACGATTATGATCCTGCTGTTCGGCATACAGTCCTACCAACAGATGCCCAAGGAGCAATTCCCGGAAGTAGAGTGGCCTACTGTCTACATCAATACACCCTACTTCGGCAACTCGGCCGAAGATATCGAGAACCTCGTCACCCGGCCCATCGAAAAGGAATTGCAATCCATTACCGGAATTAAAGACATACAGTCGACCTCCATGCAGGATTACTCCGTCATCACCGCGGAGTTTGAAACCGATCTGAATCTGGAAGAGGCCGTACGCAAAGTTAAAGACGCCGTCGACAAGGCTAAAAGCGAACTGCCGAATGACCTGGACGAAGAGCCGACCGTACTGGATATCGACCTTTCCGAAATCCCCATCGTAACGGTCAACCTCTCGGGGGATTACGCCAACGACGAGCTGCGCAATTTCGCCGAATACCTGGAAGACAAGATCGAAACGATCGATGAAGTATCGGATGTGGAGATTAAAGGCGCCCTGGAACGGGAGGTTAAAGTCGATGTCGACCTGGTGAAAATGGAGTCCATGCAGGTCTCCTTCCAGGATATTGAGAATGCCATCGCCTCGGAAAATATCACGATGTCGGGTGGGGAGCTGGTTAAGGATGATTTCCGCCGGGCCATCCGCGTAAAGGGCGAATTTGAAAACGTGGCCGAGTTGGAGCAGATGATCGTCAAGAGCGAAGACCTTCGGCCCATCTATCTCAAAGAGATTGCCGAGGTGGAGTTCGGTTACCAGGAACGCAGCAGCATCGCCCGGGCCGATGGGCTACCCGTCATTTCCCTCGACGTCATCAAACGATCCGGGGAGAACCTGCTGGAAGCCTCCGATAAATTAAAAGTCATCCTGGACGAAGCCCGCGGGCAACTTCCCGCCGATTTGAAGATCAGCTTGTTCAACGACCAATCGGTCAATACCCGCACCGAAGTAAATAATCTGGAAAACAGCATCATCTCGGGAGTGATTCTGGTGACCCTGGTGTTGCTGTTCTTTCTGGGCGTCCGCAATGCGGCTTTCGTCGGTTTAGCCATTCCCCTATCCATGCTGACGGGTATTATGCTGTTGTACCTGAGCGGGGTCACCATGAATATTGTGGTGCTCTTTTCGCTGATTTTGGCGTTGGGATTGCTGGTAGACAATGCGATCGTGGTGGTGGAAAATATCTACCGCTACCGGCAGGAAGGCTACTCGGGGGTAGAAGCGGCCAAATACGGGGCGGGAGAAGTAGCCATGCCCATCATTGCCTCAACGGCCACGACCTTAGCCGCCTTCGTTCCGCTGGCTTTCTGGCCGGGAATTATGGGAAGCTTTATGCAGTATCTGCCCCTCACTTTGATTATCGTGTTGGCTTCTTCGCTATTTGTGGCGCTCGTCATCAATCCCGTATTTACTTCCCAGTTTATGAAGGTGGATAAAAGGGCGGAGGAAAAAGCAGTGCGTCAGCGCAAGCGGCGCAACATTTTAATCGGCGCCGCGCTGATGTTGTTGCTGGCCCTTGCCTTTCACGCTGCCGGCCTGTTGTGGATGCGCAATATTCTGGCGTTCGGTAGTTTGATTTCCCTGCTCAACTTTTTCGTGATGCGCCCCGGGGCGTTTTATTTTCAGAACCGGATACTGCCCGTTCTGGAGTTCGTTTATGACCATTTTATCCGTGGGGCATTGCGGGCGCCCGGCCTGGTTTTTAGCGGCGCCTTCGTTTTGCTGTTTGGCGCCTTGGGTCTCTTGAGAATCCTTACGCCCAAAGTGATCTTTTTTCCGAATGCGGAGCCCATATACATTAACGTATTCGTCGAATTGCCGCTGGGAAGCGATATCGAAGCCACCAATGCCTTGATGGAGGAACTGGAGCAAAAGGTGATTGCGGCCGTTGAGCCCTATGGCGCAATCGTAGAGGCGGTACTTTCCCAAATCGGAGAAAATACCGCCGACCCCAACGGTCCGCCCGAACCGGGATCTTCCCCACACCGGGCCCGCATTACCGTATCCTTTGCGCCCTCCCAGGAGCGAGGCGGCATTTCCACCTGGACCGTCATGGACGATATCCGGGAAGCAGTACAGGGCTATCCCGGCGTGCAAATCGCAGTGGATAAAAATGCCGACGGCCCGCAAACGGGAAAACCCATCAACCTGGAAATTCAAGGAGAAAATATCGACACCCTGGCCGTATTGTCGGAAGAATTGATCAGCTACATCAACCGGCAAAATATTCCGGGAATCGAAGAACTGAAAGCCGATGTCAAGATCGGAAAGCCGGAGCTGATCATCGAAGTAGACCGGGAAGCCGCCCGGCGCTATCAGCTCTCTACCTTCGATATCGCCAACGCCATCCGCACCGCCGTTTTCGGAAAGGAAGTGTCCAAATACAAACAGGGAGAAGACGAATACCCCATCATGGTGCGACTGGACGAACGCTACCGCTACAATATCGGTGACTTGCTCAACCAAAAAATCACCTTCCGCAGCCCCAGCTCCGGTCAGATCATTCAGGTGCCGATTTCGGCGGTGGCGGATATCGAGTACAGTTCCACTTACAGCGCCATCAAACGCAAAGATCTGGACCGCATGATCACTATCTATTCCAACGTTATCGAAGGCTACAACGCCAATGAGATCGTGGCGGAGCTCGACGAATTAATGGCGGATTATCCCTTCCCGCCCGGCATCACTTATGAATTTACCGGTGAGCAACAACAGCAGGCCGAGGACACCGAGTTTTTGAACACGGCTTTCGCCCTGGCCCTTTTTATGATCTTTATCATTCTGGTCACCCAATTCAACTCGGTGCTTTCGCCCATTATCATCATTTTATCCGTCCTGTTTAGCACCATCGGCGTCTTCTTGGGTTATGCGTTTTCGGGTATGGATATTTCGGTCGTATTCACCGGTGTCGGCATCATATCCCTGGCGGGGGTAGTAGTCAATAACGCCATCGTATTGATTGATTATACCGACTTGCTGGTAAAGCGCAAGTTGCAAGCAAAGGGGCTAAGCGCGCCTACCGACCTGGAGCTGGAGGAAGTGCGCGAATCCATTATCCGGGGAGGGGCTACGCGTCTGCGTCCCGTACTGCTGACGGCCATCACTACCGTTTTGGGATTAATTCCCCTGGCGGTTGGACTCAACATTAACTTCTTTACCCTCGTCACCGATTTGAACCCCAATATCTTTATTGGAGGAGATAATACCGCCATCTGGGGCCCCATGGCCTGGACGGTCATCTACGGCCTGGTTTTCGCCACCTTTTTGACCTTGATCGTGGTGCCCGTGATGTACTGGTTGGCGCATCGACTGCAGCGGAGCTTACAGAGTATTTTTAAAAGAGGGCGACAACCGGAATCGACAAAGGTTGTTACGAATTAAAACCACCAAACCCGGCATAAATATGGTTCCCGATATCGAAAACATGCGAAAGGAATATGCTGCTCGCGCTTTGGGTGAACAAGACGTAGACGCCGATCCTTTCCGGCAGTTCAAGCTATGGTTTGAAGAGGCGATGCGGGGGCAACTACCCGAGCCCAACGCCATGACGCTGGCTACTGTGGGAGAAGACGGGCGCCCTTCCGCCCGGATCGTCCTATTAAAAGGAATCGATGACCACGGTTTTGTCTTTTATACCAACTATCAAAGCCAAAAGGGGCGGCAACTAGCCGAAAACCCGCATGCTTCCCTGGTCTTTTTCTGGCATGAACTCCAACGGCAGGTGCGCGTGGAAGGCATTACCGAACGGCTCGCTCCGCAGATATCCACCCGCTATTTCCAATCCCGACCCAAAGGAAGCCAGATCGGCGCCTGGGCGTCTCCCCAAAGCCAACCCATTAAAGACCGGCGCATGCTGGAAAGCAAAGTAGAACAGCTAAAGGCGGAATACGAAGGAGCAGAAACCTTGCCGCGACCCGAAAACTGGGGAGGCTACATCCTTCGCCCCGACCGCATCGAATTCTGGCAGGGCCGCCCCAGCCGCCTGCACGATCGCATCCTGTATACCTGTACAAACTCCAGCCAGAAAGAATGGAAGATTGAGCGTTTGGCCCCGTGATAGGTTGGCAGACCTATAATACCAAAAAAGCCCCCGGGCATTCCGGGAGCTTTTTCTTCTCTTTCGGGCGCCAGGCTTTAACAATACTTTTCAAAAGCCAGTTTTAAGTTTTCGGCGATGATTTCCGCCGAGCGTCCTTCGATGTGGTGGCGTTCCAGAAAATGCACCAGCTTGCCGTCTTTGAACAGGGCAATACTCGGTGAGGAAGGCGGATAAGGCAACATGTACTCGCGCGCCCTTCCGGTAGCTTCCCGGTCGACTCCCGCAAATACGGTCGTCAGGCGATCCGGAGTCTTCGTGTTTTGAGTGGCCATCTTAACGCCGGGGCGTGCATTACCCGCCGCGCAGCCGCAAACCGAGTTCACGACTACCAGGGTGGTGCCTTCTTCTTGCCCCATTACTTCGTCAACTTCCGCTGCGGAGGTCAGAGCACGAAAACCATAGTCGGTTAAGTCCTTGGCCATGGGCGCCGTAAGTTCTTCAGGATACATATAGGTCAGTTTTTGTTGTTTAGACAAAATCTAAAATAAGTTTTTTCGCTCACAAATTATACATTTTAAACCGGGATATGGTTTAGCGGGCCTACGATCTGCATGAATCTCTCCTTCGAAAGGGGGGTTTTTGGTTTTTCCTCCTTTTTTAAACGCGCGTTGGCGGGGGGTGGTCGTTAATAACTTACCCCCGCTCAAACATATTCATAAGCCACTTAAACCTTCGCCACAATGACAGCGCGTTCAAAATTCATAGCGAACCTTTTGGCTGTAGTCATTCTAATTGTATTGGCCGGCTGTACGGCCGATAAACTTCCCCAGCCCCAGAGCGGGGAGGAGGATGACTGCGGCGCCGCTCCAAAAACATTTACCCAGGATATACAGCCTATCATCAATCGGAGTTGCGCCTATGCGGGCTGTCACTTGGACGGCTCGGCGCCCGGGCGATTCGATAACTACGCAGGGCTACTTTCCCGCCTGCAAAACGGCCAATTTCAGCGCCGGGTTATCGAGTTAAAAGACGATCCGGTACGCGGAATGCCGCCCAACTTTGCTCCCGAAGGCCGGCCGAAAGACCTCACCGAAGAAGAACTACGGCAAATTCAATGCTGGCTCGAAGATGGTTTTCCGGAATAGATGACGGTAAGAGAACTGCCTATTCCGATTAACCTTTAAAATCCATTCCCGATGAAAAACCAGATAGTATTCATTTTAATCCTATGGAGTGCTTCCTTGTGCGGACAAACGTACGTTATTAAGACTTTTAAAGATACCCGGGTTATCAATACGCATTCCGTAGAAACTTTACCCGCCCACAAACTGGACATCCGCATTACCCACCGTTTCGGCGATATCGCCGGTGATAATGGGGGCTTTGCTACGTTTTACGGATTGGAAAATGCCGCCGATGTCATGATCGGCGCCGATTACGGGCTGACGCATGCGTTGACTATCGGCATGCACCGCTCCAAGGGGGCGGGCATACTCCCAGATGGGACTAGCGGATTGCGCCAACTACTAAACGGTATCGGCAAGTACCGTTGGCTTCGGCAAACCGAGGAAGCAGGAGCGCCGGTATCCCTTACCACCGTAGGGGTAGTGAGCTTTTCGACCGCAGAAAAAGTGGAAGATGCAGAGACCAGCTTGCGGAGTTTTCCAAAATTTGCCCACCGGCTAGCTTATCACGCTCAATTGCTGGCCGCCCGTAAATTTTCTCACGCATTATCCTTGCAAATCAGTGCCGGTTACACCTATCGCAACCTCGTTGCCCCCAATGAGGAGAATGGGATTTGGAATGTGGGTGCTGCCGGCCGGGTGCAATTGACCAAGGTTTTCGGCCTGATTTTAGAGGCCAATGCGCCACTCAATGCCGGACGGTTGGAAGAAGACTTTTCCTTACCGCTCGGGATCGGCCTGGAAATCGAAACCGGCGGACACGTCTTCCAGGTCAACTTCACCAACGCCACCGCCATCATGGAAACCAATTACATTCCTTACACCACCTCCCGTTGGCGGGATGGGGCTTTTCGTTTAGGCTTTACGATTTCCAGGCTTTTTAATCTTTAAAATCCAGATGATGAGATTCCTTTCTTTTTTTACATTAGCTCTTCTTGGAATCGCTGCTTTGCTATCCATGCAGATAACTTTGCACCGCCCAATGGTCGACCGGCAGGACCGAGTAGTTGAAATATTGCAGAAATTGGGAGCGCCCGAGCCGGCCTTCCTACCCGACAGCACGGTGGATGGATTCAGCGTTGAAAGAGGAAAATCCCTGGTGCACAAAGGCTTTGCATCCGCTCCGGAAGGAGGACGCACGGGGCGGCAGAGTAAACATTTCGTCTGCACCAGCTGCCATAATACCCGGCCCGAAGATCCGGATCTGCGCATTGCCGATCCGCAAGCGCGCTTAGAATATGCACGGGACCATAATTTGCCTTTCCTACCCGGTACTACTTTATATGGAGTGGTCAACCGGTCCTCTTTCTACAACGGAGATTACGAAAAAAAGTACGGTGACCTGGTCACTGCGGCCCGCAACGATCTGCGTGAAGCTATCCAGCTCTGCGCCACGGAGTGTTCGCAAGGAAGGAAATTAGAGGATTGGGAAATGGAATCGATTATCGCCTATCTCTGGACCATCGATCTAAAACTTGCCGATTTGCAAATGGCGCCCAAAGACTACGAAGCCATCCAGCTTGCCATTCAGGGTGCAAGTGACGCCGAAGCGGCAAGAGCACTTATTCGCTCCTATTACCTCGATGGCGCACCGGCCACTTTTACGGAGCCTCCGGCAGACCGTCAGTCTGGTTATCAGCTAAAGGGCCGTCCGGATAATGGAAAGTTAATTTACGATCTCAGTTGTAAACATTGTCACGAAAACGAACGCTATTCCTTTTTTGAACTCAACGATTCTCCTTATACGTTCCAGTTTTTGGAGAATCATATCGCCCAGTATGACAAACATTCCATCTATCAGGTCATTCGCTACGGTACTTCTCCCGTACCCGGAGAGCGATCCTACATGCCCAATTTTACGCTGGAGAAAATGAGCCACCAGCAAGTGGAGGATTTGCGCGCTTACATCGAACTAAAAGCCAAAGGCGGAACAATAGCGAATCAAAAGTGAAATTTTTATCTTAGGGTGACCTAATCCGGATGATGCATGGCTTCTCGTGACGAAGAACCCATGCATCATCCGGGCCAAGGGCTTGTTGGCGG
>CAYWHT010000016.1:0-8070 GCA_964458135.1 uncultured Saprospiraceae bacterium
GGATTTGCCCAAGCGGGCGATCTAATTCAAAAACATCTGTAATGAGCGAACGCCCGATGACCATCGCCATCATCGCCCACGATGGCAAAAAGGCCGACATGGTCGGTTTTGTAAAGGACCATTTGAAAGTTTTTCAGGCTAAAAAAATAAAATTGATCGCTACGGGCACAACCGGCTCCCATCTCGAGCGGGCCGGCCTGGAAGTGGAGCGCATGCAAAGCGGCCCGATGGGAGGCGACGCCCAAATCGCCAGCCGCATCGTGGAGGGCCAGATCGATATGGTCATCTTCTTCCGCGATCCGCTCGGCAAACACGCCCACGAGGTGGACGTCAACATGCTCATGCGCCTGTGCGACGTGCACAATATCCCGCTGGCGACGAATATGGCGGCGGGCTTGAGATTGGTGAAGACGCTTTGAGGATTCCCGCTTACTGATGGAAATCCGGCTTACTGTGAAACACTGCTCGTTGCGAGTATTGCCGCACTCCCTGCAGCAAAAGCAGCAACTTCCAATTCAACTTCATCCGTTAATCCAGGCACCCATGCAACCTCCCAAACATCCTCAGCTCCCCCGCATTAGCCCGCGCTACATTGGCGAACAGATCCTCAAGGCGCTCAACCTGGAGAAGGGGCTGGGTTATACGGTGCGCTTATTGGCGCTGCGGCCGGGGGCGGCGATGCAAGAGTTTTTGTTTGAGGACCGTTCGCGCATGATGAAGCCCATTCCGATGGTGCTTTTGATGGTGGCAGTGACCACCTTTCTTTCTTTTCAGTATTTGGAGATTAATCAGGACTGGGATTCTTTGACCCGTTTGGATCCCGGGTTGAAAGAATTACCCGAAGCGGCGCAGCGGTGGTTGCAAACGCTTTTCGGGCTTACCCAACACTATTTCAATCTGCTGCTGAACAGCAATATTCCTTTTTTCAGCCTGGGCACTTTCCTAATCTTTCAGAAAAGCGGGCTCAACTACGCCGAGCATCTGGTTATCAATGCGTACGTCTACTGTATGCAAACCTTGATTTTCCTGCCCGCGATATTCTTTATTTCCCACTGGCGGGGCCTTACTATTTTGTTCGCCGGCTTGATCTTCGCCTACACCTTATTCGCCTATCTGCGTATCTTCGAACAACCCCTGGGCCGTGGTCTGTTGAGAATTATGGCGGCGTTCTTAATCTCCCAAACCCTGCAGTCCGCCTTCCTGGCGATTCTCATTTCAGGTTTAGTGTCTGTGTCTAAGATGGGATAAATCTTGGAGAAGTGCGAATAAATTTTATATTGGCGACCGTCTTGCGGGAAGCAAAAGCAAAGCCGCTGAACCTCCGGGCTTATCCCGGGTTCTTGGTATAAGAAGCCTACCGTAAAATCTGCCCGTTAGTTTATGATGGCAGATTATCGTACCTTTGGACGTATAGCAATCTCTTAATAAAAATTAGTTAACTAAATGGATTCTGTAGACCAAAAGCTTAACTACAAAGTCAAAGACATTTCACTCGCCGAATGGGGTCGCAAAGAAATCGAACTCGCGGAGGCAGAAATGCCCGGTTTGATTTCCCTGCGGGAAAAGTACGGCAAGGAGAAACCCCTCAAAGGGGCTCGTATTGCCGGTTGCCTGCACATGACCATTCAGACGGCCGTACTCATCGAAACCTTGGTGGAGCTGGGCGCCGAAGTAACCTGGGCCAGCTGCAACATATTCTCTACCCAAGATCACGCTGCCGCCGCCATCGCCGCAACCGGTGTTCCCGTTTTCGCCTGGAAGGGAATGACCGAAGAAGAGTACTGGTGGGCGATCGAGCAGACGCTTCACGCATTTGAAGGCGGCAAGCAACTGACCATGATCCTCGACGACGGGGGCGACCTCACCAATACGGTGCTGGACAAACACCCCGAACTGGTGGAAGCCGTCGGTGGTGTTTCGGAAGAGACGACGACCGGCGTACACCGCCTCTACGAGCGCGAGCGCAAAGGCACCCTGCCCATGCCCGCCATTAACGTCAACGACTCCGTCACCAAGTCGAAGTTCGATAACAAGTACGGTTGCCGCGAGTCATTGGTGGACGCCATCCGCCGTTCCACCGACACCATGCTGGCCGGTAAAGTTGCCGTCGTAGCCGGTTACGGCGACGTAGGCAAGGGCTCCGCCGCCTCGCTGCGCGGCGCCGGCTGCCGCGTCATCGTCACCGAAGTGGACCCGATCTGCGCCCTGCAGGCCGCCATGGACGGCTACGAGGTCAAGCGCATGGAAAACGCCATCCCGCGCGTAGACATCGTCGTTACCGCCACCGGTAACAAAGACATCATCACCGACGAGCACTTCCGCATGATGAACGACAAGACGATCGTCTGCAACATCGGCCACTTCGATAACGAAATCGATGTAGCCGGGCTGAATGAGAAGTACGGCGACTCCAAGATCCAGATCAAGCCGCAAGTCGACAAGTACGTCATCAACGGCAAGGACATTATCCTGCTGGCCGAAGGTCGTCTGGTCAACCTGGGCTGCGCCACGGGACACCCCTCCTTCGTAATGTCCAACTCCTTCACCAACCAGGTACTCGCGCAAATGGAGCTGTACAACAACGGCGACCAATACGAGAACAAGGTATACACCTTGCCTAAGCACCTGGACGAAGAAGTGGCTCGCCTGCACCTCGAGAAAATCGGCGTGGAGCTCGAAGAGCTGCGCCCCGACCAGGCCGAATACATCGGCGTCGACGTCAAGGGGCCTTTCAAGCCCGAATACTACCGCTACTAAACCGACGAAGTTTAACGGCATAAAAAACGATCCCGCTTCGGCAGCTTTCCGGAGCGGGATTTTTTTTGGCTTTTTTATCTTTGGAATCAAAAAGCGATGCAGTCTACCTTTAGCGCTTATCTTCAGCTGGGGTTCGAACATATTTCCGATTTACAAGGGTACGACCACATTCTTTTCATCGTGGCGCTTTGCGCCATCTACCGGCTGGCGGAATGGCGGAAGGTGCTCCTGCTGGTGACCGCCTTCACCATCGGTCACTCCATCACCCTGGCGCTGGCCGCTCTGGATATTATTCCTATTCCGGCCGCCTGGATCGAATTTCTGATCCCGGTGACGATTTTGGCCACGGCTTTGTACAATGTGATCGTTCACCGTTACGAGCACGCCCGCAGGGAATCCACTTTTGCGCCCCGCGTACGCATTAATTACTTTTTTGCTTTAATTTTCGGGTTGATTCACGGCATGGGTTTTTCCAACTTTTTCCGTTCCACCCTGATGCCGGGCGAAGAAAACCAGCTGGTGCAACAGTTACTGGCCTTTAACATCGGGGTAGAATTGGGGCAAATTACCATCGTCCTGTTCATCCTTCTGATCTCGTTTCTCGCTTTTAATCTGGCGAAGGTGAAGCAACGGGAATGGATGTTGTTTATTTCGGGCGGAGCGGCAGGAGTGTCGTTCATTATGGCGCTGGAGCGAATACCCCTGGTGTAGAAGCGCGACCGTTTATCCATTCAAACGACAAGCATGTTGTCAAAAATAGCCTTGATCGGGGCGCTGATGGCCCTATCGGCCTCCGGGCTTCCCCCATCCGTGGGCAACGCCCATGATTTTCACGTCAGCAAATGCCTCGTGGAGTACGCCGAGGGGGAGCAATCGTTGCAGATTAGCCTGCACCTGTTTATCGATGATCTGGAGTTAGCGCTGGCCGAGCGGGGCGCCGACAACCTCTTTCTCTGCACCGAACGGGAAGCCCCCGAAGCGGAGACTTATCTTTTCCGGTATTTGCAGCAGCGTTTCCGGCTCACCGTCAACCAGGAGGAAGTCACTTACCGCATGATCGGCAAGGAAATATCCGATGACCTGATGGCCGTATGGTGCTACCTCGAAGTCAGGGGCATTTCCGAGTTGCGAGAATTGAAAATGGAAAACAGCTTGCTCATGGAAATTTACGCGGATCAGAAGAACATCGTAAGCGTAAAGGGGCCCGGTCAAGAGCGCGGATTGCTTCTGTTCGAGCGCGGAAAAACGCAAAGATCTGTAACCTTTGATCCCTAATGCGCGTTTTTATAGTTTGCCAAGTCAGCATTCACCAATTTTGGGCTGGCAGACTATAATCCTGCGAAAATTACCGGACGCATGCGCCTTACGCTCAACAAGCTTTTAAAGACTCTATTCATTATCCCCATCCGGATCTACCAGTGGACGCTTTCTCCCCTGTTAGGCGACACTTGCCGCTACGCCCCCAGCTGCTCCCATTACACGGTGGAGGCCATCGAGGAATGGGGCGTATTGAAGGGCATTTGGTTGGGCTTAAAGCGCATTGGCCGCTGTCACCCCTGGGGTTCCCACGGGTACGACCCCGTTCCCCCGAATCCGAAAAAACAAACCACATCATCCACCCATGCTGAGAAGACCGAGGCGCAATAGACGCACCGCCGCCATCCGCGGCATGAACCGCGAAACCCGCCCAAGCCTGGATCGTTTAGTGCAGCCGTTCTTTTTGGTTGATGGTCAGGGTATTCGCCGGGAGGTAAGTTCGTTGCCCGGCAATTACCGCCTATCCACCGACGAAGCGATTCGTGAAATAGAGGCCTGCCTGGCGAAGGGCTTACGCACTTTTATCCTGTTTCCCGCCCTGGAGGAATCCCTTAAAGACCGGGAAGCCACCTACAGCTACCGGCCGGATAATTTTTATTTGCAAGCCGCCCGTCAAATCAAGGAGCGCTTTCCCGAAGCTTGCCTGATCAGTGATGTAGCCATGGACCCCTACAGCTCCGACGGCCACGACGGCTTGGTCCAAAACGGGCTCATCCTCAACGATCCGACCCTGCCCATTCTCAACCGGATGGCCGTAGCCCAAGCCGAAGCGGGCTTCGACATCATCGGGCCTTCCGATATGATGGATGGCCGGGTGGGGGCTATCCGCAAAGCATTGGATGAAAGTGGATTTACCGATACGGGCATTATGTCTTACACGGCCAAATACGCCAGCGCCTTTTACGGCCCCTTCCGGGATGCGCTGGCCTCGGCCCCCAAGGCGGGCGACAAGAAGACCTACCAGATGGACCCCGCCAACCGGCGAGAAGCACTGATCGAGGCCGAGCTCGACAGCGAGGAGGGCGCCGACTATTTGATGGTCAAACCGGCGCTCCACTATCTGGATGTCATTCACACCCTAAAGACCAACTTTCACTTGCCCGTTGCCGCCTACCACGTCAGTGGTGAGTGCGCCATGTTACAAGCGGCGGTGCAAAATGGCTGGCTCGAGTTGGAGACCGCCATGCCCGAAACGCTCCTGAGCATTCACCGGGCCGGTGCGGATGTGATTATTACTTACTTTGCGAAGGCTTATGCCGAGTTGGTGGGTAGTAGTTGGTAGTTGGCAAGGAAATGGTAGCCTGGGAATTCCTTATCCACTACCTGTTCCTCTGTGCATTGCTTGTTGGGTTCTCTCGCGCCATTAGAATGGAAGGCGGTTCATCTTCTGTTGGCGGCGTCGCAAGTCCCCGCATCATAGTTCCTGGAGTATTCCAGAGAAGGGTGCAGCCCTTCTGATAAGGGCTGCGCCCATCCCATTAATTGCTCTGCGGATTAATGCCTGGCAGTTACCCGATGGTAGCACCTACTGCAGGCTCACTTCTTTTTCTTCGACCATTTTGCGGATGTTGATCAAGGCGTAGCGCATGCGGCCCAGAGCCGTGTTGATGCTTACCCGGGTGAGCTTGGCGATTTCCTTGAAGCTCATATCGGCGTAGTGCCGCAGGATAACGACTTCGCGTTGTTCGGGCGGAAGCATATCCACCAGCCGGCGCACTTTATCGTGGGTTTGGCTCCGGACGATGGACTGTTCGGCATTATCATCCGTAACCTGGAGTACGTCAAAGATATCGAAGGTCTCGGTGGGAGATACTTTCGGGCGGCGCTTGGAGCGGCGAAAATAATCGACGCACATATTGTAGGAAATACGCATGGCCCACTGCAAGAACTTGCCTTCGTGGTTGTACTTACCCCGGCGCAAAGTGTCGATAATCTTAATAAAAACTTCCTGGAAGATGTCTTCGGCGAGACTTTGGTCTTTTACGAAAAGGTAAATAGAGGTGTAAATCTTCTGTTGATGGCGTCCGAGAAGTTCTTCGAATGCGCGCTCATCTCCTTCCAAGTAACGAGCAATTAATTGCTGGTCACTAAACGGCGTAACTTGCATACCTAAATAGTTTAACGTTATGGGATTGTTGATTAATTATTTAGTGTAGAAGTTACTCCGATAGAATCGCCTTTTGATTTACAATGAGATTATTTGCATTTCTACTGTCCAAATATAAGCCCATTAGCTGAATGGGGGTGAAATTTTCCCGATTTTTTTTCCTTTTTAACGAAATGTTAACGATTTCTCCATAATAAAATTAAACTTTTTAAGGATTAGCATCCCTGTAATTTAACTTGTAAAGAGTTCATTGTCACTGGTCTTAGAGCTTGTTAGGCGTTTGCTTATGATAGAGTAAACTCTTAGTCGTATTGCGACAAGTGTCCGGTTTTTGGAAAGCACCGCTTGTCTGCGGGGAGTTTTGGATTGCTTCGGAAAGCTCATTCAAACTCCCGACTTCCCGTTTTGTTACCTATTTTTGAAGTTTGCAATTACACGGGTTCGTACAATTGTCTGTTATCAATGGCCGAAAACAAAGTTAGCACAAGTGCGGAGATGCCGCGGGCGGAACGCCACCGGGAAGACCTACATATCCGTGGGGCGCGGGCCAATAACCTGAACAATATCAGCCTGAGTCTTCCCAAGAATCAGCTGGTGGTGGTTACGGGCGTATCGGGTTCGGGAAAATCTTCTCTGACCATGGATACACTTTTCGCGGAGGGGCAACGCCGTTACGTAGAAAGCCTTTCTTCTTATGCGCGGCAATTCCTCATGCGGATGAAGAAACCGGATGTCGATTACATCAAAGGGATCTGCCCGGCCATTGCTATTGAGCAGAAGGTCAGCACGCGCAACGCCCGGTCAACCGTCGGCACCTTAACCGAAGTTTACGATTTTCTGCGGTTACTGTACGCCCGCGTCGGCCGGACGTATTCCCCGGTTTCCGGCGAAGAGGTCAAAAAGCACGAAGTATCCGATGTCACGGATTTTATCCTGGGCCAGGAAGAGGGGGCCAAGGTGCAACTCTTTACCCCGCTGCCCACCAAATACCGGGACCGTACGCTGCGCCAGGAGCTGGATCTCCTGCTGCAAAAAGGTTATACCCGTTTGCGGCGCTCCGGGCGGTTGGAAGACATTCAGGACTTACTGGAAAGCAAGGATAAGAAGCTGTCCAAAAAAATCGATAAACTCAAAGCCGGCGAAATCCAGATTCTCGTCGACCGCTTCGTCGTCAAGCAAGAAGACGAAGAAAACACCAAACGCATCGGAGATTCCGTCCAAACCGCTTTTTACGAAAGTGAAGGGGAATGCATCGTAGCCATGCTCGAAGGGGAAGAGCGCTATTTCAACAATCGTTTCGAGTTGGATGGCATTTCCTTTCTGGAGCCTACACCGCAGCTATTCAATTTCAACAATCCCTACGGCGCCTGCCCAACCTGTGAGGGATTCAGCCAGATCATGGGCATTGATGAAGATAAAGTCATTCCGAACCAATCGCTTTCCGTGTACGAGGGAGCGGTGGCCTGCTGGAAAGGCGATAAATTTGGGCGTTGGCTGGATCGTTTGATTGAAACGGCCCACCATTTTGATTTTCCCATTCACCGGCCTTACCAGGAATTAAGCGAGCAACAGCAACGGCTGCTCTGGGAAGGGAATGAATATTTTGCAGGGATTGACGACTTCTTTGCCGAATTACAGGAAAAAACCTACAAGATACAAAACCGGGTAATGCTGGCCCGCTACCGCGGCAAAACAACCTGCCCTGCCTGCCGCGGGGGCCGTCTGCGCAAGGAGGCCACCTACGTGCTCGTAGGGGGTAAAAACATCACCCAACTAATTGGGCTGCCCATCGACGAATTGCTCGAATTCTTTCAGCGCCTGAAGTTGAATGCGCACGACCAAAAGATCGCGCGGCGATTACTCCTCGAGATTACCAACCGCTTGCAATT
>CAYWHT010000016.1:8080-16762 GCA_964458135.1 uncultured Saprospiraceae bacterium
TGTGACCTGGGCCTGAGTTACCTGGCCCTGAGTCGCATCTCCGCTACCCTGTCCGGCGGCGAGACCCAACGCATCAACCTGACCCGGACCCTGGGCAGCAACCTGACCAGTTCGATGTACATTCTCGACGAGCCCAGCGTCGGGCTACACCCCCGCGACACCAACCGGCTGGTCCGGGTGTTAAAATCTTTGCGCGATCTGGGTAATACCGTAATCGTGGTCGAGCACGAGGAAGATGTGATCAAGAACGCCGATTTCCTGGTGGATATCGGGCCGCGGGCCGGCATTTTCGGTGGCGATGTGGTCTTTGCCGGTCCCTACGAGCGCATCTACGAAGAAGCCGCCGACAGCCTGACGGCCCAATACATGAGCGGGCGAATGAAGATTCCGGCGCCCAAGATGAGGCGCCAATCCTCCGACTTTCTGCAGATCAAAGGCGCCAAACATCACAACCTCAAAGACATCGACACGCAAATCCCCCTCCACGCCCTGACCGTGGTTTCGGGGGTGTCGGGCTCCGGAAAGACAACCCTCGTCAAGCAAATTCTCTACCCGGCCCTCAAAAAACACCTGGGCGAAAATTACGCCCTGGCGCCGGGAGTACACCACGCCCTGGAGGGCGGCGCCCTGTCCCAACTGACTCAGGTGGAAATGGTCGACCAAAACCCCATCGGCAAATCCTCGCGTTCCAATCCGGTCACTTACGTCAAAGCCTACGACGCCATCCGCAATTTGATGAGCGATCAGCAACTATCCAAAATCCGCGGCTTTAAGCCGAAGCACTTTTCTTTCAACGTGGATGCCGGCCGCTGCGATACCTGCAAAGGAGAAGGAGAACAGGTCATTGAGATGCAATTCCTGGCCGACGTTCGCCTCGAGTGCGAAGCCTGCGGCGGCAAGCGCTTTAAACCCGAAGTACTGGAAGTACAGTACAAGGGAAAAAACATCCACGAAATCCTCGAACTGAGCATCGATGAGGCGATGGAATTCTTTGCCCACGAAAAAGAAGTCGTCAACAAATTACGCCCCCTGCAGAATGTAGGCCTCGGCTACATCAAACTCGGGCAGTCTTCCAGCACCCTTTCGGGCGGAGAAGCCCAACGGGTCAAACTCGGCTCCTTTCTGGGCAAGGAGCGCTCCAACGAGCATATCCTGTTCATCTTCGATGAGCCCACTACCGGCTTGCATTTCCACGACATCCACCAACTGCTGGACGCCCTCAACGCACTGGTGGAAAAGGGACATTCCGTACTCGTGGTCGAACACAATATGGAAGTCATCAAATCAGCCGACTGGCTTTTGGATCTAGGGCCGGAAGGTGGAAAGGCCGGGGGCTACCTACTCTACCAGGGCCCTCCCGAAGGCATTTTGGAGATAGAAAATTCCGCTACTGCTCATTTCTTGAAGGACAAGCTAAAATAGTTACCGGCGCTTTTTATTTACCTTAGCGCCAAAACGACCAAAACCAACCGTTATGAGTTTATTGCAGGATAAAGTAGCTTTGATCACCGGCGGGTCCCGGGGGATCGGCGAAGCTATTGTGCGCCGTTTTGCCGGGGAAGGCGCCGCCGTAGCCTTTACCTACCGCTCATCCGCCGCCGAAGCAGAGCGGATCGTGGAAGAGCTCAGCGCTCAGGGTGGTAAAGTACAAGCCTTCCAGTCAGACGCCGCCTCCTTCCCGCAAGCCGAAGAACTCGTTAAAAGCGTCACGGAAACCTTCGGCAAAATCGACGCCCTCATTAATAACGCCGGCGTCACCCAGGATACCCTTATGCTCCGGATGAGCGAGGAACAATGGGATCGCGTCATCCATACCAACCTCAAGTCGGTTTTCAACCTCACCAAGCAAGTGCTGCGCCCCATGATGAAAAACCGGGGGGGCGCTATCATCAACATGAGCTCTATCGTAGGCATGACGGGCAATGCTGGCCAGGCCAACTACGCCGCTTCCAAAGCCGGAATCATCGGTTTCACCAAATCTATCGCCAAAGAAATGGGCTCCCGCGGCATCCGGTGCAACGCCGTAGCTCCCGGATTCATCGAAACCGACATGACCGACCAGCTCGACGACAAAACCCGGGAAGCTTACTTAAACAGCATTCCGCTCAAGCGGCTGGGAAAAGCCTCCGAAGTAGCGGATGCCTGCGTTTTCCTGGCCTCCGACCTTTCTACTTACCTCTCCGGGCAAACGCTGAGCGTTTGCGGGGCGCTAAATACTTAGCCCTCCCCTAGTAGAATACGAATGCGGCAACATTTGCAGTTTGTTTTCCACAAAAGTTTTCCACATTGTGGAAAACAAATGGCTTTTTGTGTAGAATTATGCCCGATAAGCTTGTGCGAGTTGTTTTGAAATTCGAATGATTGCCCACAAGCGCCTCCGGTTTAGCGCGTAGCGCCCGCCCAGTTTACTTTCTTCCCGGAAAATGATTCCAGTGCCGGAAAGATGCTGCAGTTGGCGTTCCAGGATGCGGGGATCCAGTTTTGAGGCAATCAGCAAATCGGTGAGGGAGGCTTTGCGATAAGCTTGCAGATAATCGAGGATGAGGCGGTTGCGGGGTTCATTCAAGGTTTCCAAAAACGTTGCTGCCCGCTCGAGCTTGCTTAAGCCCGGGAGAGCCATAGTGTTCCAAGTGTTCATAGGTATTATTATTTTGCGCAATTTAATAAAAAAAATATTTTTAGTCGCCACTGAATAATAACAAGACTGGAAAATCAATCTATAGTCTGACAACTCAGGATTTGTGAAAATATGACGCCGCTATTTTTTCGGCTGGCAAGGCGGAAAACGTAGGCATAGCCTAAGTTCTGTCGAGGCTTTCCAACGCAGCAAGGCGGAACTCCGAGGAGCGAAGCGACGATCAGCGAAGCTAAAAAGAGCAAGTCAGAATTCACAAATTTTGGGTTGTCAGACTATACATGAATTATAGCCCGCCAACCCAAAATTTGTGATTGCTGACTTGCGAGCTGGAAAAATAGCTGCGCCATAATTTCACAGCACGCAGTAGAGGCGAAGCGAAATCCTGGGTTGTTGGACTATAAGTGGAGGCAAAGATAAAGCTCCCATCCTCTATACTTTCGCTACACATTTCAATTTTAACTTCCATGTGGACAGAGCTCACCGAACCCACCTTAATCTTAGATGAAAGCCGTTGCCGGAAAAACCTGGAGCGTATGGCCTCCAAGGCCCGTCGGCTCGGCTTGCGTTTTCGCCCACATTGTAAGACTCACCAAAGCAAGGAGGTGGGGCGCTGGTTACGGGATTACGGTGTTAAAGCCATTACGGTTTCTTCTTTGCGCATGGCTGAATATTTTGCCGATGACGGCTGGCGAGACATCACGGTGGCCTTTCCGGTTAACCCGCGAGAGTGGGAACGCATACGGTCGCTGCACCGGCGGATTGCGCTCAATCTGGTCGCTGAAAATACGGACAGTTTGCAGGTTGTCGGCCGGATTGCCGAAAAGCCCATTGCTGTTTACATAAAGGCCGATACGGGCTATCACCGCACTGGTTTGGGGTTGGGGGAAACGGAGCGCATTGACGCCCTGCTCGATTACCTGGACCGGCAACCCTTACTGCAGTTTGCCGGCTTTCTCGCTCACGCGGGCCACAGCTACGCCGCCCGTCAATTCAGCGCCATCGCATCCGTACACCACGACAGCCTGGGGCAGATGCGGCAACTCAAAGAGCGCTACCGGTCGCGCTACCCGGACCTCATCGCTTCCATCGGCGATACGCCCACCTGTAGCGCCATGGAAGATTTCCCCGGCATTGATGAAATCCGCCCCGGAAACTTTGTGTTCTACGACGTCACCCAGAGCCGGATCGGCGCCTGCCAGCTCGAGGAGGTGGCCGTAGCTCTGGCCTGCCCGGTGGTGGCCAAACATCCCCAACGCAACGAAATCGTCTTGTACGGCGGCGGCATCCACTTCTCCAAAGACCGAGTGGATTGGAGGGACGGCCAGACCATCTACGGCATCGTTGTGGAATGGACGCCCGAAAGCTGGCGCGTTCCCGAAAATCCGGCCTACCTGCGCTCCCTTTCCCAGGAACACGGCATCGTAAAGGCTACGCCCGAACTGCTCGCGCGCACGCAAGTCGGCGACCTACTCGGCGTACTGCCCGTACACAGCTGCATGTGCGCCGACCTGATGAAAGGTTACCGAACCTTGAGTGGAAGTAAGCTGGAGATGATGGTAGTTGGTAATTGGTAGGGGCTTCCCAAGAGAGAGGAGAAGCACCACCAACTACTTACTACGCATCAAAACGATCTCATTCTCCAATTCCGCCCCTTCCTCAAAATCCTTAATGTTCTGCAGGGTAATCGTCGTGATTTTATCAAGGGCTTCGTGGGTGAAGAAGGCTTGGTGGGCAGTGATCAGCACGTTGGGAAACGCTATGAGTTGCATGATTTGTTCGTCTTCGAGAATTTCTTCGGATCGATCTTGGAAAAAGATTTTTTCTTCTTGCTCGTAGACGTCGATGCCGAGGGAGCCGAGCTGGCGGCGGCGCAGGGCGCCGATGACGGCTTGCGTATCGATGAGCGCGCCGCGGCTGGTGTTGATGAGCATGGCCCCCTTTTTCATTTCCCCTAGCGCTTCGGCGTTGATGATGTGGTGGGTTTGCGGGGTGAGGGGGCAGTGGAGGGAGATGATGTGGGACTGGCGGAACAATTCGGTAGTAGACAGGTATTCTACCCCTTTTTCCCGGAGCGCCTCGTTGGGATAGGGATCGTGGGCCACGACCCGGCATCCGATTCCTTGCATGACACTGCAGAAGGTTCTTCCGATGCTGCCCGTTCCGATAACCCCTACGGTTTTTCCGTTCAGGTCGAAGCCTAGCAATCGATCGAGCGAGAAATTGTTTTCCCGCACCCGGTTATAGGCCTTATGAATTTTGCGATTGAGCGTCAGGATGATGGCCAGTGCGTGTTCGGCCACGGCGTGGGGAGAATAGACGGGCACGCGCACCACCCGGATGCCGTGGGCCGCGGCCGCTTTGAGATCTACGTTATTGAAGCCGGCGCAGCGCAGTGCAATTAAGCGGATGCCCCTCTGGACGATGGATTGAATAGTTTCTTCCGTGAGCTCATCATTTACGAAGACGCACACGCCTTCAAAGCCATCGGTTAGTCCTACGGTTTGCGCATTTAGGCGAGCTTCGTAATAAGTTATTTCCTGCCCGTACTCGTCCCGGTACCGCTCGAAATAATCTACATCGTACGGCTTGGTGCTGAAACAAGCGATTCGCATTGGGTATATTGGATTTGCGAGGGTGAAACCGGCGCTGCAAACACTTATGGGGTCATCCGGGCTTGCAGAGCCGGTCGTAAGTAATGCTTAGGCGCCAGCGCCCTGTAATATATCTGCCGGAATGGCCATGACGGGCGTTTTGGCGTGGTAAGTCATCTTCTTCGTTTTGCTGTAGTCGAAGAATTTCTGCACAAACTTCCGTTTGTGGGTGACCATGGCGATGATGTCCATCTGGTTTTGACTCAGGTATTTGGTGAGCTCCGCGAAGATGTCGTTACCCTCCAGCACTTCGAATTTAAGGTTTTCCCGGGCGCCGAAATCGGAACTAAACTCCTCCATTTTTTGGTCCAGGGAATGCGTATGGGCCGTATCGACATTGACGCAATTGACCTCGGGATGGAAAGGTTTTAACATTTCTTCAATTCTACCGAGCGCCTCTTTTTCCAGCGGGCTAAAACTGGTGGTGAAAGCTACGCGATCAATGACGCCGTCAAACTCCGCCTCTTCGGGTACTACCAAAACGGGGCAAGGGGCCTTTTCCAGTACGTAGGCGGCGACGCTTCCCAAAAATATCCGCTTTAGTCCGCGCGCGCCCGTAGTGCCCATCACCATCAAGTCAGCTTTATCGCGATGGGCTACTTTTAGTATAGTGGAATTAATATCATCCCCACCCTCCAGGGCGTGGTAAATTTCCAAATCCCCGAAACCCTCATCTTCGGCAATTTTCTTGAGCGGAGGAATGGAATCGCGGTAATTCTCAAATTCTTCGAGATCAAAGGTTTCGTAAAATTCCTCCAGGGTTTTGGCCATGTGCATGGCGCTAATGCGGGGTCTTTGGTAAACGTGCAGCGTTGTTACCTTAGCGTCGAATTTGCGAGCAAAATGCAGTGCATAGATAAAGGCCCGGTTAGCGGCCTCGGAAAAATCAGTGGGGAAGAGAATATTTTTCATAGTTGGTTCAGGTCTTGATGCTCAATGTTAACATTTTTGGGTGAATTTGAGTGCAAGCTACGCCATAATTTTGCATTAGATACTTTCTTGCAAAAGAGATTTAACTTCACTGACCCCCGGAATGCGCCCGTTGGTGAGGACTTTCTCATCGATCATCAATGCCGGTATAGCGGTAATGCCTATTTTGAGGAAAGATTTAATATCGCAAACTAATTGAATATCAACGGAAATACCCAATTCCTGGGAAGCCATTTCAATGGTTTGAAAAAGCATACGGTCGCGCTCGCTACCTACGCCCAGTATTTTTATTGGTCTTGGATTTTCATTGGATAGTGCCGGGTTAATCATAACCGTAAACTTTTTAAAACTATAAGGGCTAATAAGGAACAATTTCTTTTCTTCAGGCATAAAAGTAGGGAGGTGGCCAAACAACCCAAATGACCGGCATCAGTAGCCCAAATGATTTTGGTCAGCTTGCCGGCATCCTCCATCACAAGACACGCAAGAAAACGGCTATGGCATTAAAGCTCAGCTTGCAGCACGAGCAAGAAGCCGCGCAGTACAACCAGGCGCTGGCGCAATTGCGCATCCGGGTTTTTCGGGAATTTCCCTATCTCTACGACGGAGATCCGCACTACGAGGCGCGCTACTTGAAGACTTTTTTTTCGGCGCCCGATAGCATTTTGGTGCTGGTGCAGGATGATGAACGGGTGGTGGGCGCCTCTACCGGTTTGCCCTTTGAGCACGAGACGCCGGAATTAAAACAACCTTTTATTGAAGCAGGCCAGGACCCTTCCCGCATTTTCTACTTTGGGGAATCGGTACTCCTGCCCGCCTACCGTGGTCGGGGATGGGGGGTCGAATTCTTCCGGCAACGCGAAAACTGGGCCCGCAAGCTGGGGCGTTTTGCTTTACTGACCTTTTGTGCGGTCCAACGCCCCGCCGACCATCCGCGCCGCCCCCTCAATTACCGGCCCCTCGACGGGTTTTGGAAAAAACGCGGATTTCACCCCACCGGTAAAAGCGGAACCATCGCCTGGAAAGATCTCGACGAAAAGGAAGAAACTGCCAAACCCATGAAATTTTGGGAAAAACGGATCGGCTAAGCCAGCCATTAAAGTTCATATAAACTTAACACTGGGCAGCCCGGCACTCATGCCCAGGTCCGGTAATTTGGAGGCCTTGAATATAAAACACCAGACTACCATGAAGCGGATCACTGCAATCTCCCTGACCCTGGCCCTGTTGGCCGGCCTTTTGCCGGCGCTGGGCGCCCAGGAACCTTCTTCCCCGGAGCTGGATATCGCCATTCCCGAGGGGCCCAAGCCCTGGACCAGCTTGGAATTAAATAACGGTTCCGATCAATTTCAATTTGCCATCGTCACCGACCGTACCGGCGGGCATCGCCCCGGCATCTTTATGGAGGGCGTCAAGCGCCTCAACCTCTTGCAACCCGAGTTCGTCATGTCGGTAGGCGATTTGATCGAAGGGTATACCGAAGATACGGTCGAGCTGAACCGGCAATGGGACGAGTTCGACGGATTCGTCCGGCAACTGGAAATGCCCTTCTTCTACGTTCCCGGCAACCACGACATTACCAACAAAGTGATGCAGGACCTTTGGAAGAAGCGCCTGGGGCCTACCCACTATTACTTCATCTACCGCGACGTGCTCTTTTTATGTCTCGATTCCGAAGATCGCTACCGCGGCGCCAGCCGGGGCAGCATTTCGGATGAGCAGTACGAGTGGATCAAACAAACGCTGGCCGAGCACCAGGACGTACGCTGGACGCTCCTCTTCATGCACCAGCCCCTATGGTTGCAAAACGAAGACCCCGTACGCTGGTTTGACGTGGAAAACCTGCTCCAAGATCGCGAACACACTGTCTTCGTCGGCCACCGCCACCACTACGTGAAATACGAGCGCAACAACGGCAACTATTTTATGCTGGCCACCACGGGTGGGGGCAGTAGTTTGCGCGGCCCCGAATTGGGTGAATTTGATCACGTGGTCTGGGTCACCATGACCGAAAAGGGCCCCGTCATTGCCAACTTGCAACTGGAAGGGATTTGGAACGAAGATGTAGTCACCGATCGCAAGTACGACTTCATCGAGACGGTACAAAATAGTCGTCCTCTCTCGGTGGAGCCTCTGTACATCGAAGGGGAAAAATTCCAGAATGGAACGGTGCGCCTCAAACTGACCAATGACCAAGACGTTCCCATGCTCGTCCGCCTGCGCAACCACTTCAGCTGGGATCTGAAGTCCAGTTTGGATAAGGCGGAGGTCGAAGTAGCGCCCAACTCGGTGGAGTTTGTAGAACTAGAAATGGAGAACCGCGGCAGCACGCCCATTTCGAAAATCAAACCGCTGCGCTTATCCGCAGAGCTTTCTTTTCAGGCGGAGGCCTTTCCCAAGCTGAAATTCCCCTTTGAGTACCAACTGAAACCCCAACCGCGCCACGAGCTGCAGCCTTCCGAA
>CAYWHT010000016.1:16772-17421 GCA_964458135.1 uncultured Saprospiraceae bacterium
AAGGAGGCGCCATGATGATCGATGGCCAGCTCGGGGAGTGGGGCGACCTGTCATACGCGATTCGGGGAGAACTCGGAGAAGCCGACTGTTCGGGCCGTTTCGATTTGCGCTACGACGACGACTTTCTTTATTTCGCCGCGCGGGTCAAGGACGATGATTTGCAAGTCGACACCAGCACCGCCGCCTGGCGGCAGGATTACCTTTCCCTCATGATCAGTAACGACCCCCAGAATATCAGCGCCATGCGCAACGGCCGCGGTTGGTATGAGCAATCCCTCTACCTGCAATTCAATCCTTCGGATGACAATATGCCCGCCCAATCCACCGAATCCGATCACCTGGACAAGCAACCTACCTGGAAGAGTAGGCGCACCGATGACGGCTACCTCCTGGAAATGGCCATTCCAATTGCCTACCTGGCCGAAAAACAAGGAGAAAACTGGCGTACCCTCCGCCTGAATGTCGAGTTGCAGGATCGCGACGCAGAAGAGGAGGAACGCACCCGCGTAAGCTGGCAACCCAGCTGGCGCAGCGATGAGAATATTCCCGGATCGGGAATGCTGTTTCGGGATAAGTTGAATTGAGGCAAGGGGCTATTGAACCCATTGCGGGTTTAGTAGTTGGCCTCCAAATTGCAATTTTTTGATTA
>CAYWHT010000017.1:0-3816 GCA_964458135.1 uncultured Saprospiraceae bacterium
GTGCAATCCTGAGGCACCAGGCCGTCTTTTTCGCCGTGAATAAAGAACATGGGCGGCAAGTGGTTGGCCGGCAGGTATTGGGCGGGATTGGCCCGCCGGAAGGTGTTCGAACCGTGGCGGCCGGCGTAGCTATGAAGAATGTGACTCTTCGGCATTTGGTGAAGATCGAGCGGGGCCGCCAAAAAAACAGGCCCGAAAAATCTTGCTGGCGCCAGCCGGCGCGGCGTAGGGCCCGGGCATTAAAAAACAAGAGGGCCGCCAGGTTTCCCCCCGCCGACATGCCGCCGAGTAGCGTCTTTTGGATGGACCATCCCTTATTTTGAATCACTCGACGAAGGTCCATGAGGTAGCGATTGAGATCATTGCGAATATCCTGATAAGCAAAGCGCGGAGGGCGGCGGTAGGAAGTGATGGCTACCGCAAAACCCCGGCGAACGAAGAAACCGGCGTGGGAAGCAAAAAACTCCGGACTGCCGTGCCGCCATCCACCCCCGTGGAAGTAGATCAGCAGCTTGTCGGGGGGATTCGGGGATTCCGCACCGTAATACAAAACAAAGTACTGACGGGGATGGTCTCCGAATAAATGTTTTTCTTGCCGCAGAAGCGGTAAGGGGGTGCGCCCCATTCGCCACCACAAAATGGGAATGCGCACCAATTCGTGCAATACGGAGCCCTTCCGAAAAAGTGCAACCCAGGCCAGCGGGAGCAAAACGATTAAAGATAGAATGAGAATCCAGTAAAGCATCCGGGAAATTATTAAGTTTATTTACAAATACCACTTTTACACTCGGGGATTATGAGACCAATCGCAATGCGATGCCTTTTACTGTGCCTGCTGCCCTTTTGGCTGAAAGGGCAGGATGCGCCCGCCACTTCTTCGGAAGCCACGGCGCGTTTAAAGGCGGCCGATCGGGCATTGAAGGATGGGGCTTACGATCTTGCCCTGGATAACTACCGCCTGGCGCTCTCTTTTTTCCGGAAACAAGAGGATTGTTACTACGAAGCGTACGCCCAGCTCTGGATCAGCGAAGCCCAATACTACCTGAGCGATTACCAAAGCGGCCTGGAAGCCGTACTTAGCGCGGAAAACGTCGCCCGGCGCTGCATGAACACCGATACCCTGAACTACTTTGGCGCCATCCTCCAAAACGCCGGCCTTTTATACTCCATGCTGGGCCAGTATGACCAACAGATGCACTACTACCAGCGGCAGCTGCGGTGGGTGCTTCAGGCTATGGGACCCGAAAGCAAAGCTTCGGTAGACGCCTACGCCAATCTGGCGGTGGCGCACGGTCGACGCGGACGCTGGGGGCGTTGCATAAACCTGCTGGACTCGGCCATGCAGATCGCCCAAAGGGCCCAACAGGAGGAAGCCCTGGCGTCAATCTATAATAACCTGGCTTATGCTTATGGGGTGCGACGGGATTGGTCTAAAGCGCTGCTCTACCAACGGCAATGTATTAAATACGCCAAAAACGATGAGCTCAAAGCTCGGGGCTGGAATAACCTCGGATCCTATTACTTGGATTTACAGCGTTACGAGCAGGCGCGGAAATTCTTGTTAAAGGCCTTGGAGCTGCGCCGGAAAATCTATCCCATCCACCATGATAACATCTCCTACACGCTTTTTAACCTCTGCCGGCTCCAGTACGAGCAGAAAGCGTACGGGGAAGCCGAAGATTACGTAGACCGGGTCATCGCCAATTTAACCAACGTGCCCCGCCGGTACCAGGCCTTGCTGCTGGTGGCTTACCATTACAAAGCGGTGCTCCGCTTGCGCACCGGTCAGCTCGAAGAGGCCGACCGCTTCAGCCGGCTGGCCTTACGCGTAGCGGGCAACCGGCTACGCGTGGGCGCCAGCACGATGTTGGTGCGCAGTATGGTTCTGGAAGCCCGGGAGCGATACCCGGAGAGCCTGGATTTTATTCAGCGGGCGCTGCGCCTCGACATCCCGGGCTTCGATGCTTCGGACCCAGGGATCAATCCCGAACTAAGGCAGATCGAAAATCCGAATACGGGGCTCGACTTGCTGGCCCGCAAAGCCCACGTCTTGTTGAAATGGGGGGCGAGCCGCTCCGATACGGTCCTGCTGCGGCAATCCCTGGATACTTACTATTTGCTGGATTCGCTTATCGATTATATGCGCCAAACTTTTCGGAACCGGGCAAGCGGAGAAATCCTTTCGGCCAACGTGCGGGAAGTCTACGAGGGAGCAGTGGCCGCCTGCTACCGCCTCTACAATATGACAGGAGATACGCTGTATTTTGACCAGGGCTTTATTTTCTCAGAAAAAAACAAGTCACTGGCCGTATTGGAGCAATTGCGCGAATTGCACGCCCGTTCTTTTTCCGGCGCGCCCGATTCCATCATCCGGCGGGAAAGGGCCTTGTTGCAGGATATCGAATTCTACACCAATCAATTGCGGTACCGACCGGCTTCGGTGCCGCAAACCACGGTAGACCGATGGGAAGACTCTCTTTTTCACAAGCGGCGTGAGCAGCATATGCTCATCGATCAGCTTAGTCGCCAATTTCCCAATTACCACAACCTGCGCTATAACCTGACTCCGGTCGGTCCGGCCGAGATGGCCTCCCTGCTAGAAGAGCGCGAATTATTGGTCGAATACTTCAGTGGCAAAGATTTCCTCTACGTTTGGCTAATCGATGACGGCCTGCGGAAATTCGTAGCGATCCCCATAGCGGCCTCTTTGGAGCGCTCCGTTCGCATGTTTAGGAACGCCCTGCTCCAGCGCGACACTCAATTTTACGCCAACAGCCACGCCCTCTACCAACAATTGATGGAGCCGCTGCAAAACCATTTAGGGGAGCGGCCCCTGGTGATCGTTCCCGACGGTATTTTGGGGTATCTGCCTTTTGAAGCACTGCTTACTGCGGCAATCCCCCGGGAAGACTGGGGTAAACACGCCACTTTGCCGTATCTGTTAAAACGGCGCCGCATTCGGTACTGGTTTTCGGGCAATGTGGCCTGGCAGAGCGCCCAGCTGGGAAAACGAAAAGCGTCCCGGGGCGTATTGGCTTTAGCCCCGCAGGATGCCGCCATTGCGGTTGCGGGCGATAGCCTGATGCGGAGTACCGGCGCCGGCCAGCTGGCGCCTTTAATGGGTACTGATCAGGAGTTGAAGCTGTTAAAAAATTTATTCAGGGGGAAATTCCTCAGCGGAGCGCGGGCATCCGAAGCCTTTTTCAGGCAGAAGTCCGATCAGTACCGGATGGTTCACATTGCGACCCACGCCTTGCTTAACGACCGGTTTCCCAACTTTTCCCATCTGTTGTTAGCCGAAGGCGAAAAAGACGATGGGGCCCTGCACGCTTTCGAAGTATTCAACCTCCGCCTGCGGGCTGATCTTATGACCCTCAGCGCCTGCGGTACGGGATACGGTCGCTTGCTGAAAGGGGAGGGAATTGCAAGCCTGGCCCGGGCATTCACCTTTGCCGGGGCGCCCAATTTGGTCGTTAGCCAATGGCCGGTGAAAGACAATACGACCTCCGATTTTATGGCGTATTTCTACCGCAATATCCACGCCGGCATGCCCAAAGGCGTTGCCCTGCACCAAGCCAAACTGCGTTTTCTGGATGAACAGGCGCCCCAACTTACGCACCCGTATTTCTGGGCGCCTTTCATCTACATCGGCGACCGGCAACCGGTGACCGACTTGCCGAAAAAGCCGGCGTTCTCGATTATTCCGGGGCTGTTACTGGTCTTGGCGACGTTGGTGGCAATTGGGATTGTCGTTCTGCGGAAAAGGCGCGCTTAGCTTTAGCTGGCCGAAGTATGCAGGACTTCCCAAGTTATAGC
>CAYWHT010000017.1:3826-17287 GCA_964458135.1 uncultured Saprospiraceae bacterium
CTACACGCCTATCTCCATATTGATTTCATCAATGATACCGAAGCGGAGCAGGTTCGGGTTGTGATTCATCGTACGGCAAAGTTATAGCCCGCCAACCCAAAATTTGTGATTGCTGACTTGCTCTTTTTAGCTTCGCTCCCCGGAGTTACAGCTCGCTGCGTCAAAAAACCTCGCCGATGCTTAGGCCTCGCCTGCGTTTTTCGCCCCTGCCCCTGCGGTTGGGATCCCGGACTTGCGAGCTGAAAAAATAGCTGCGCCATAACTTCACACCACGCATTAGACGCGAAGCGAAATCCTGGGTTGTTGGCCTATAAGTGCTAATCTTTCAGTTCCTCCAACAGTTTACGGGCCCGCCTGCCGGTGCGCCCTTCTTCCCGGCTTAACATTTGCAAGATGCGGCGGCACTCGGTGAGGTTGCCCTGGGAAAGATGGGCCAGAGCGAGATGCCAATCCAGAGAGGTGGAGTATCCCGGTAAATTATTCCGGGCTTCGATTTTTTGGAATGCGGCGAGCGCTTCCGCTTGCCGGCCCGTTTCAAAGAGCGCTGAACCGTAGTAGAAGCGAGCTTCGCTATCTTCGGGATGTTTTTGCAGGTGGGATTGGAAGTGGGGGAGGGCATTCCGGTAGGCGCCGGTATCGTAAGCTTGCATGGCCTGGCGGAGGGATGCCATGACGGTTTCGTCGCCCCGGTTGCCGTAGCGGGTCATGGCATTTTCGGCCGGACTGAAGTACTGATTGGCCAGGCGTTGGTTGCGGTTGACTAAATTTCCCCACAAAAAGGTCAGCCCCAATAATCCGATTACCAAAACCGCCGCGATAGCCCCAAATAATCTGGAACTGGTCAGGTGACGCAGGCGACCGGGCCGGGGCGCCTTTTGATCGATATGTTGTTCGATTGTTTGCAAGGCGTTTCGCAGAGAAGCTTCTGATTGCGCGTATTGCAGCCCCCGTACGGCGCGTTTGGAAAATTCGTCTAATTGGTCTTCCCGGTAGTCTTCTTCGCGTTTGCGGCGCGCGAGCTCCTCTTTGTTCAGGTCGGTGTAATGATTTGGTTTCATGCGAGTTTGGTTACAAGGTTCCGGAGGTTGCGCCGCCCGTTTTGCAGGTGGCTTTTTACTTCTTGGTACGTATATGCCGTACTTTCCTCGATTTCCTTGTAGGAGCGGTTTTCGAAATAATGCATGATAATGCATTGCTTCTGGTCTTCCCCGAGGCTGTCCACGGCATCACTGATGGATTCAATTTTGTCGTCATAGTATGGATCCCCTTCTTCGGAAGATTCCACAAAAAAATCCGGGTGAATGTTCTCAATATCTTCCCGGCAGGTTTTCCATCGGTTTTGCAAAACTTTGAGGCAATGGTTTTTGGTGAGCCGGTACAGCCAGGCATTAAACGACTGGATTTCGAATTCGTGCAGCCGCTTGCACAATTTGTCAAAAATATCGCTGGTGGCGTCCTGGGCGTCGGGCTCGTTTTTTAGAAGGTTCAAACAGGCGCCCAATACCTTCGGATAATAACGCCGGTATAATAAGCCGAGCAAAAACGTATTGCGCGACTCCTTATACTTCTGGAGTAGTTGCTGGTCGGAAAGTTGATCGTACTTCATGCCTGCCCGGTTGCCTTGAATGTTCCGTTCCCGCGGAGTATTGAGAAATACCCTTATCCGTTCCCCTCCCAAATGAGTTTAGGTGTAAAAAGAACACTAAAAATATAAAAAATCGTACACGCAATCGAAAAGGATCCCAGTTAGTTTCCGAGGCGTTAGCGGTTGCTTTTTCGACCAAAAAACACAAAACCGTTTTTGCGGTAGAGTTCTTCCAGGGTGGAGATATCCTCTAACTCGTGCGCCTTGTGGATTTTGGAAACGACGTAGACGTTTTTGTCCACATCGCCCCGCAGCAACCAGTTGCGGTCGTAGCTCTTTTCGTTTTCCACCGGCGGTTTGCGCGCGTAAAACAGGTGGGCGTAGGTCTTGTAGGCCTGGGAAATGATGTAACAATCTTCCGTCTGTTTGCTCTTGAAAAACTCGACGGCCGCGCGTTGAGAATACCCTTCGATACGCTTGATAAAGAAAATAAGGGTCAGCAAGACAAATATGGCGGCGCCCCCGAAAAGCCACTGAAAGCTGCGCACTTTCCGGCGGTGCTGGTAAAGAAAGGTAAAGGCGATTAAAACGGTGAGCAACCAAATGCCGGGCAGTACTTCCAGACCGGTCCAGCGCACCTCGGCTTCCAGGTTGGCCTGGGCGAAAGGATCGTCGAATAGGGGTTTGATGGTCTCGGGATTCATGCCGATGAAGGGCAGGGCAAAAACCAGCAGGAGGTATAACCCGCCCACTGCGTACAACCCGATCTTCATCCACCGCCGCAGTTCCAGCTCTCCGCGGATCTGCTTTTCGATGACGTGGGCGGCCAGGAAAGTCAGCGGGAAATAGCACATGGAAGAGTAGTGCACAATTTTGGAACGAACGATGGTAAAAAGCAGGAGTACCGTCCAGAACAAAAATTTCATCCACATGCGGAAATCCTTTTGGTAAGGGGCCTCCTCCGGATTGCCGTGGGGCAAAAAAGCACGGATCGCAAAGATGGAAGCGGGGAAGCAGCCTACGAGCAGCACGACGAAATGGTAGCCGGGAAATCCGGCGTGACCGGCGTCGGGAGTGCTGAATAGGCGGTATTGGTAGCGGTTGAATTCTTCGATAAACCAGGTGCCGTGGTAGTAGGTCTCCAAACCGTACCAAGCCAGCGTCACCAAGGTGGCGGCAAGGGTGAAGAAGAGAAACTGCGGCACATTAATGTAAAAACGAAAGCGCTGATAAACCCAATACACAAACAAAGTGAGCACCGCAATGATGTAAGCCGCCTGCCCTTTGGTGAGGATGGCCATCCCGATAAAAAAGCCCCCCAAAAACAGATGCCACCAATAAGAACGCTTAATCTTGATTTTTTGGTAACCGTTTTTCTTCCAGTGGAACAGCACTACAAAATAGATGCCCAAAAAGATGAACAGGTTGAATACGGGATCGATGATGCCCGACTTGAAGTAGAGGAAGGGGAGCACCGTGCCGAAGTACACGCCCGCCCAGATGAGGCCGAAGCGAATGCTGTGCAGCCGCGAGCCGATATTAAACAACAGCACCAGGGTGATCACCCCGCAAAGGGCGTTCGGAAAGCGAGCGGCGAATTCCCCGATCCCGAATACCGTCATGGCCAGCACCTGCATCCAAAAGAAAAAGGGCGGCTTTTCCCAGAAGGGCTGAAAGTTGACGTAAATGCGCAGATAATCCTGCGTGAGCATCATCTCCCGGCTGATCTCCGCGAAGTTGATTTCATCCCAGTCAAAGAGGTGGACGCCACCCAAAAAAGGAATGTAAAAGGCGGCGCCCAGCAGGGCGTAGACAATGGAATAGCGGAGTTGGTCGGTCATCTGCGGTAGGGAGATTATTTCTTGCGGTTAAACTTGTTGAGGATGTTGCTGACAAAATCGTCATTGAGGCCGAGGGTGCTTTTCAGCTTGCTGTATACGTCAACCAATTGCTTGTCCGCCCAAATAAAAAACGACTTGATGCCGTCGCCGGGGCGGGCGCGGTAATTGGTGGAGCGGCGTTTGGCGATGTGATCCTCTTCGGTAAAGTAATACAGTGCAATGGATTTGCGCGTCATGCCATCGGGGCACTGGATGGGATCGGGCAGGCCGTGGTAGGTGTCTTCGTCGGTGTTGAAGATGACGCAACGGTTAAATACGGGCGGTATTTTGATCGCGCATTCTTTCATGTCGCGCGTCCAGAGCTCCAGATCGCCTTTGTATTCGGGTTGCCAGTCATCGTTGAGGTAGACAAGCAGGTTGACCCGCCGCCGCCATTTGCGTTGGTGGGGGTGGGCCGTAAAGTCGGCATGGATGTTCAGGTAGCCGCCCCGCTGGGTTTGGTGCAGGCCGCCTCCCTCCAGGGAAGGATCGGCCTTGAGCCCCGGAATGCCGGTGAGCTGACTCAGTATGCCGACAAACTCGTCGCTGTTGAGCTCCCGGATGACTTTCTGGATGAAGGGGGGGATGAGGTCCATCTTATTGAGGCCATGCTTCCTCTCATTGACGTGTACGTAATGAATCCAGCCGGAATCTTCCACGGCCGGAAAGGATTCCATAGCCGATTTGGCGGCCCATTCCTCCAGGAAATGGTCAAATTGGGCGTAGGGAAAGGGATGGGCTTGCTGATAAGCTTGCGCCTGCTCGTGGAAGCGCTCCTCGATTTTGGAAAGGTCAATGATCTGTTGGCTGGTGTCTTTCTCGACCATAGCGTGATTTTTAAAAGGTAGTTTCCCAGCGGCAAATATAGTGGAATGCCGGGATTCCGTAAAACTGCCATTTCTTACCCGGACTGTCAAATTGTATAGGCAGTGAGGGCGGTGGAAAATGTCATAATGACATGATTTGGCAACTTCCGGCCTACTTTACAATTTATGTTGTCATTTGGCACTTGGTTTGAAATAAAAAAACTTGGAAAGAGTTATTGGTCAGAAGACCGAAAGACCATCAATTTTTAATAATCAAATCCGATTTAAACCATGAGTACTGCAACGAGTGAGGCTGGCGTAAGGACGCTAAAGCCGCTTAACGACCGGGTAGTTGTTCGACCGCTCAAGGCGGAAGAAACCACAAAAGGCGGGATCATCATTCCGGATACCGCCAAGGAAAAGCCCCAGCAAGGGGAGATTATCGCGGTTGGCCCCGGCAAGAAGGACTACGAAATGACCGTTAAGCAGGGCGATCGCGTTTTGTTCGGCAAATACGCCGGGCAACAGTTTGAGCTCGGTGGAGAGGAAATGCTCATCATGCGCGAAGATGACGTCCTCGCCATTGTCGGTTAATCCATTCATGCATTTACCTTTTAAACTCTAAAACAATGTCCGCTAAAGAAATCACGCTTACTAGCAAAGCCCAAGAACGCATTAAGCGGGGCATTGACAAGTTGGCGAACGCCGTCAAAGTAACCCTCGGCCCCAAAGGCCGCAACGTGGTTATCCAGAAGAGCTTCGGCGCCCCTAAAATTACCAAAGATGGGGTCACCGTAGCCAAGGAAATCGAACTGGAAGACGCCCTCGAAAATATGGGCGCCCAAATGGCCAAAGAGGTGGCCAGCAAAACGGCCGATGTAGCCGGCGACGGCACCACCACCGCCACCGTCCTGGCCCAGGCCCTCATCAATGCCGGCATGAAAAACGTTACGGCCGGCGCCAACCCCATCGATCTGAAACGGGGCATCGACCGGGCAGTCACTAAAGCCGTCGAACGCATTCAGGGAATGGCCGAAAAAGTAGAAGGCAACTTCGACAAAGTACGCCAGGTCGCCACCATCTCTTCCAACAACGATGAGGAAATCGGTAAACTCATCGCCGACACCATGCAGCGCGTCACGACCGACGGCGTCATCACCGTCGAGGAGGCCAAGGGCCTGGAAACCTACGTCGAAGAAGTAAACGGCATGCAATTCGACCGGGGCTATCTCTCGCCTTACTTCGTGACCGATACCGAAAACATGGTCACCGAGTACGACAATCCCTTTATTCTGCTGCACGACAAAAAGATTTCCAACGTCAAAGATATCGTTCCGGCCCTGGAAATCGCCGCGCAGCAAAGCCGCCCCATCCTGATTATCGCCGAAGATATCGAAGGTGCGGCGCTGAGCACCCTGGTGGTTAACCGCCTGCGGGGCGCCCTCAACGTGGTGGCGGTTAAAGCTCCGGCTTTCGGTGATCGCCGTAAGGCCATGCTCGAAGATATCGCCATCCTGACTGGCGGTACGGTTATCAGCGAAGAGCGCGGCTATAAGCTGGAAAACGTTACGGCCGACTCCTTTGGCACGGCCGAACGGATCAAGATTGACAAAGACAATACGACCATCATCAACGGCAAAGGAGATGAAGCGCAGGTGCAGGCCCGCATCAAACAGATCAAAGCTCAGATGGAATCGAGCACTTCCGATTACGATCGCGAAAAGCTGCAGGAGCGCGTAGCTAAACTGTCGGGAGGCGTAGCCGTACTGCACGTCGGCGCCGCTACCGAAGTAGAGCTAAAGGAAAAGAAAGACCGCGTGGATGACGCCCTGCACGCCACTCGCGCCGCTATCGAGGAAGGTATCGTGGCCGGCGGCGGCGTCGCATACGTGCGCGTGCTGGACAGCCTCGCAGAGGTCATATGCGATAACGAAGACGAAATCATCGGCGTAGACATCATGCGCAAGGCCCTGGAGGCTCCGCTACGCACCATCGCTCATAACTCCGGTATGGAGCCGAGCATTGTGCTGCAGAAAGTGATGGAAGGCCAGGGGTCCTACGGTTACAACGCCCGTACGGATACCTACGAAGACCTGATCCAGGCCGGAGTGATCGATCCAGTGAAAGTGACCCGGGTCGCCCTCGAAAACGCCGCTTCAATTGCCGGTATGGTGCTGCTCACCGACTGCGCCGTGAGCGATAAACCGGAGAAAAAAGGAGCCGGCTCTTTCAACGGCGCGGGCGCCTACGACGACGCCATGATGTAATGCCTGCCGAATCGGTCAGGTATTTATAGTCTGACAACCCAAAATTTGTGAATTCTGACTTGCTCTTTTTAGCTTCGCTGATCGTCGCTTCGCTCCTCGGAGTTCCGCCTTGCTGCGTTGGAAAGCCTCGACAGAACTTAGGCTATGCCTACGTTTTCCGCCTTGCCAGCCGAAAAAATAGCGGCGTCATATTTTCACAAATCCTGAGTTGTCAGACTATAGTTCCCGAGGTAAGGTTGCCCAACATTCACAAATTTTGCCTTGGCAGACTATAGCGCTTGTTGGGAGTTCGCTTTTGATGCCGAAAATGGCCCTAATTTAAACGTAGGCCGTTTCCAGCATCTGCTGCAACCAACTGCGTTCGGGCATGGGCGCCTGCTGGATTTCCCGGCTGAGCTTTTCCCGTTGTTGGGGATCGTTGGGCGCCAGGCGGATGAGTTTTTTGGTGTAGCGGATGAGGTTGCTGTACATGCGTTGGTAAGAGCCGCTCACTTTTTTGCGGTGCATGTAACTGCGCATGCTATCGAGCAGGGACTCCAGGGTGTCGATTTCATCTTCCTGGTAATACATGCGGATGAGCATGGACTTGGCTTGCAGATTGATGAACACGTCTTTGTACTCGAAGTGGGCGAGGAGCTCACGCGCTTCATCGTATTCTCCCTTGCCAAAGTGAAGGGAAGAAAGGGCGAAGTGGACGAAGTTTTCCCGGTGTTGGGGATCTAGGTAGTGCTGGTGGCTTTCAATGAAGCCTTCCAGCCATTGGAATTCCCGAAGCTGTAAACCCACCGAAACGATATTGCGAAAAGTGTAGCGATCCAGCTCCCCATTTCGCGTGTAAATGCCCTCTTCGATTCCTCTTTTTTGCAAGTCGAAGACCTCCCGCATGTATTCCCGCTCACCTTTGTTAACCTTACGGGCGCAGTAATTGATAGCCATGAGGTAAATGTCGCGTTTTTCGTTATCGACAAAGCAATGCCCGTGTTCAAAAATTAAGGCTTTGAGGTTATCAAAGTGTTCGGATATCTGTTCCTCAATGCTGGCTTTGTATCCGTAATAGTAGATGCCAATGGCGGGTTCTTCCTGAAAATTATTGGCTTCCACGTAATTGATCACCGAATCTAAGAGCCCCATCTCGTAGCCCTCTTTGAAGAGGGCCTGGTAAGAGCGCATGGTGACGGCCTGGCGAAGTTTTTCGGCCAGATAGGCCTTGTCCAGCGATTGGGAAGTTTCCCGTAAAATGGATTGAAAAGTACGCTTTTGACTACTTAAATATTCGTACCGCTCTTGTTTTTGCAAAAAGCGCTGCCGGATGTAGTTGCTATCCCGGATGGCGCTTTTTTCGTTTTCCCGTTCCGCCGCCTGAATAGTTCTCAGGAAAAGTTTATTCAGTCCCTTTCTACGATAAATGCTGGAAAGATTGAGCTTAACTTGTACTTCGTTTTCTTTCAAAGATTGGTAAATCAAAAATTCTTCGGTAGCTTTAAAGAGAAAGTGGATGGTTTGCCGAATTTTCCCGTCGTCGTACGCCTCGCCGGGAAAAATTTTTCGAAAAACCCGCTCCTTCGATAGGAATTTATCCTCCTCCAGGTGTCCTTTAGTTACCAGATATTCGAATAGCGCGATAACGTCTTCCCGCTGATTGTGGGCCGGAGAATGCACCCACTTGCGCAGCTCGCGCACCTCTTTTTTGCCGAGGGTGCGAAAAATGTCGATTAAATTGCTATTCTTCATCGGAAATTAAAAAACTTTTTCATCAACAAATCTAAAAAATCGATACAAAAACAAGTTATTGTTAATCAGTTTTTTGTGTATAAAAATGCTCTTTTGGTCGAATAAATATACACTAATTTTTTCAACAAATCCCAAATTTTGTCTTTGTCAATGATCTGGAAAGCCTACACTTTTGTAACAGAAACGAGCTCAAAACTTGCGCTAATGAAGATTAATCCCTCCCACTTGCACGTTTTGGCAAAATGCCGCGGGCTAGTGTTAATGCTGCTGGCCGGCGTTTTAACGCTTGGCTCACTCCGGGCACAAGGCTGGGAGCGAGCGTACGGCAGCAACAAATTAGACGAGGGATTCGCCGTTTCCCAAGCGATTGATGAAGGATATGTGATAGCGGGATACAGCGAAGGTTTTGGCGAAGATAATGATTTAGATGTATACGTAGTACGCACCGATGTAGACGGCACGGTGATCTGGCAACAAGTTTACGATGAAGGTTTTTCCGAGCGCGGCTGGGACATGGTCGCCAACCAAGACGGAAGCCTCACCATTGTAGGCGACATCATTGAAAATGAGGGAGAAGCTTCGCAGGTTTACCTGATTAAGATCGACGCCCGCGGGGAGTTGCTCTGGAGCCGCAAGTTCGGCAGCGAAACAGGCGCCCGCATGGTGGGCCGGGATTTGGCCCGCACTCCCGACGGCGGATATATCCTTACGGGTCTAACCACCGAGACGGATGATGGCGAAGATGATGTGCTGCTGCTGCGAACGGATAGCAAAGGCGACGAACTTTGGAGGCAAAGCTACGGTGGAGCCGATGACCAGGAAGGAAGCGGCGTAGTAACCTTCAACGAAGGCTTCGCACTAATCGGATCGGCTGCTACCCAAAACGCCAACGGTTTCGGCAACGACATTATCGTCTACCGAACTGACGAACAGGGCGATACGCTCTGGACGCGTCGCATCAGCAGCGACGAAAACAACGAAGGGCGCGGCATTGCGGCCACCCGGGATGAAGGCCTCGTAATTACCGGCCTGACGGGAGACAATAGCGAAGCGCTGCTGCTCAAGTACGATTCACAAGGAACGGAGCTTTGGCGCCAGACTTTTGGCGGAGCGCTGGGAGATTCCGGGGAAGAAGTGATAGAACTGGCAAACGGCCACCTCGTCGTGGTCGGCCAGTCCGAAACCTCCACCAGCGATATTGACGTATTGCTCTCTGAATTTGATGAAAACGGGAATCAACTGTGGGAAAGAACCATCGGTGATCCCGGAGACATAGAAGTCGGAAACGACCTGGCCCCTACAAACGAGGGGGGCTTTATTATCGGAGGATCAACCGCCGACGATTTTACAACACTGCTCAATAGCTTGCTACTCGTCAAGACCGATAACCGCGGTCGAACCCTGACCAACTCGGTCAACGGACGCGTGGTCTACGATGCAGACGCAGGCTGTGAAGGCGAAATCGGCGGCAACGACATCCTCCCTTTGAAAGACTGGACAGTTCGCATCAGCAATGCAGATCGCACCTTTTACGGAAGCACCGATGCGGAAGGAAACTACCGAATCACGGTGGATACCGGCACCTACCAAGTGGAAGTCATCCGGCCTAACGCCACCTGGCGGATTTGCCAGGATTCGGCACTGGTCACTTTCACCGAATTTTACGATTCGACTACGGTAGACTTTCCGGTGAACGCCGCCGAAAATTGCCCGCTTTTGCAAGTGGATGTAGCGGCGCCTTTCCTGACGCCCTGCGATGATGTCACCTACACCGTTTCCTACTGCAATGCCGGAACGGTGACGGCCGAAGACGCCTTCGTGGAGGTGGAATTGGATAGCGAGTTTACTTACCTGGCTTCCGAAATTCCGCTCTCCGAACAGAATGGCAACCTGCTCACTTTTGAGCTCGCAGACATCCCCGCAACCGATTGCGGTAGTTTCACCATCGATCTGGAAATGGCCTGCGAAGGGATTGCTCAACAACAGGCCGGCCTGGTGGAAGCCCACATCTTTCCCGATAGCTTGTGTACCGAGCCGAATCCGGAATGGAACGGAAGTACAATAGAGGTCGAGGGCAGATGTGTGGATGGGGAAACCATCGAATTTCAAGTACGAAATACCGGCGTCAATCCACTGGAAGAAACGGTACCGGCCATCATTGTACAGGAAGATATCGTCTTCAGGCAAGTCCCAATTCAACAAGGGCTGGATCCCGGTGAAACGATCACGCTGAACCCCATTTTGGCCGACGGGCAAACTTACCGCATCATCGCGGACCAACCGGCCTTCCATCCCAGCAATTCCCGGCCCACGGTGGCCATCGAGGGTTGCGTGGAAGAAGGCGAGCCCTTTAGCACGGGCAAGTTGGCGATGTTTCCCGAAGATGAAGGAGATCCATACATTGCAATCGATGTAGAAGAAGTAGATACCACGTACGGTTCCAATATACCAAACGCCACATTGAGAGGCTATCCCAAAGGCTATCGAGACACTATCATAGCACAAGAAACCGATATCACATACAAGATTTTATTTAGCAACACTGGAACCGATACAATTTCGAGGGTGGTCATTCGGGATACCTTGTCACCTCACTTGGACATTACAACGGTAATTCCGGGCGCAAGTAATTTTCCCTACAATTACGAGGTTTATGACAACGGTATCCTGAAAATCACCTTTTCCGACATTGAACTACTTCCGGCAGGCAGCGCGGCCGATAAATCCTTCGGTTACGTGACCTTCACAGTTGCCCAGAAACCGAACAACCCTGAAGGTACCGTCATCAACAATCGCGCTGCTGTCTATTTTGACTATCGTCGCCCTCGGGTGACCAATAATAAACTGTACGTCGTCGGGGATTACCCCTCCTTTATTCTGATAACCGACACGGAGTCCGTTTTACGCGAAGGGGTTAAAATAAATGTTTTCCCCAATCCGTTTAGAGAGTCAGCGAAATTTGAAATCAAGGGACGTTCTTTCAATCAGCTGCAGTTCGAGGTCTATGACCTCTCGGGCCGCTTGATCGAACAACGGCAATACAGCGGTAACGAATTTATGTATTATCGTGGCCAGCTTTCCGCTGGAATGTATGTCTACAAATTGACATCTGAAGGCCGCTTAATCAATAGTGGCAAAATTCTGGTACGGTAATCATAATCCCATAAACTCTGGTTCCTCGTCCTCAAGGACGGGGAACCTACTACAAAAAATTAAAAGATATTTTCTATAAGATTAGGTCGTTTAGGTTAAAGATTTAGGTCGTCTTATTATTTTCATGAGATTATGATTTGTTATTAGAGGCAGCGCCCCTGGGCGCTGCTTTTTTTTTGTCTAATCCGGGCTAAAATTATATCGGAGCGAAATTCCCAATCGTAGAGCAAGAAATGCGTTTCCGAGCGGTTCTGAGAAGAGCGGGACCGTATCCATCGCGTATATTCTAATTTCAGCGGCATCTTTACCGGAACCAATAGCGGGGCCGGCGCCCCGAATTTATGGAGGGGGCGCTAAGGGCGGCGCCGGCCAATCCGGTGGAGAGCTTGCGGAGCGAATGATTAAAATTCCGCGCTCCCAAACGCCCGCGGAAAAGGAATGACATCCCGAATATTGGTAATGCCGGTAATAAATTGAATCATTCGTTCGAAACCAAGGCCAAAGCCGGCGTGCGGCGCCCCACCAAACTTGCGGAGTTCGAGATACCACCATAGTTCTTCTTCGGGTATGCCGATCGCTTTCATGCGGTCGATGAGTACATCGTAGCGCTCTTCCCGCTGGGAGCCGCCAATGACTTCGCCGATGCCGGGGAAGAGCACATCCATGGCCGCCACCGTTTTATCGTCGTCATTGAGGCGCATGTAAAAGGCTTTGATGCTTTTCGGATAATCATTGACGATGACCGGTTTTTGATATTTCTTCTCCACCAACCAGCGTTCGTGCTCGGCTTGCAGGTCTTTACCCCATTCTACATCGTACTGGAATTTGCCTTTTTTATAGGGTTTGGAGTCCCGCAGTTGCTGAACGGCTTCGGTATAGGTGATTCGCTCGAAATCATTATCGACGACGAAACGCAGGGTCTCAAGCAGCCCCATCGACCGGCGCTCTTCTTTTTTCATATTTTTTTCCAGCTCCTGAATGCGTTTGTCCAGGAACTCCAGATCGTCCGGATAATTTTCGAGCACGTAGTTGATCAGAAACTTGACAAAGTCCTCGGCCAGGTCCATATTTTGGTTTTGATCAAAAAAGGCGACTTCGGGCTCGATCATCCAGAATTCGGCCAGGTGGCGCGTGGTGTTGGAGTGTTCGGCGCGAAAGGTGGGGCCGAAGGTGTAGACCTTACCCATGGAAAGTGCCCCGATTTCGCCCTGCAATTGCCCGGAGACGGTGAGGTTGGTGGCTTTGCCGAAGAAATCCCGGCTCCAGTCGATCGATCCGTCATCGAGGGTGGGTGCCTGATTGAGATCGAATGTGGTGACGCGAAACATCTCTCCGGCTCCTTCGGCGTCACTGCCGGTAATGATGGGCGTATGGAGGTAGTAGAATCCCCGGTCGTTATAGTATTTGTGCACGGCGAAGGAAACGGCGTGCCGAATGCGGAACACGGAGCTCAGCGTGTTGGTGCGCATCCGCAGGTGCGCCTTGTCCCGCAAAAACTCCATGGTCTGCCGCTTGGGCTGCAGCGGGTATTTTTCGGGATCGGTCTCACCAAGAATCTCGATATCTTCGGCCAGGACTTCTACGCTCTGCCCCGCGCCCTCCGATTCCACCAGCTTTCCCGTTACGGCAATGCAGGAATGGAAGGTGATTTTTTTCAAGCGTTCTTCATCGAAATTGTCGTAATCCACCACAACTTGTAAATTCGTCATGGTAGACCCGTCGTTGAGTACGATAAAACGACGCGCCCGGAAGGCGCGCACCCACCCTTTGACGGTGACTTGTAGGTTGAGCGGTGGCCGGTTAATTAGCTTGGCAATTTCGGTTCGTTTCTTCATCGGGAAAGCTGCTTATTTGATTCGCAGTATGCCGGACAGGAATACCCCTGCTCGCCTTTAGCGGTGGCGAAATTACGCAGTTTAGTAAGAAAGTTCAAATGCCGTGTTTTGGGGCATGGGTAGCTTAGCGCTTTCCGCCGGCAATCAAGCATCCAGAAAGCGGGATTGGATATCCGGGGTGGGCATCATGCACTCCTCCCGGCG
>CAYWHT010000018.1:0-1744 GCA_964458135.1 uncultured Saprospiraceae bacterium
GTGTAGAGCTGCTGGCCGATGTAATTTTGCAGTCTTTTGAGTTTATAGATATTATTGTCGAAGATGCGCACCTCGGCCCCCAGCCCGAGGGCGGTGCGGGTGGCGTACTCGGCGACGATGCCAGCGCCGAGGATGACCACTTTGGCGCTGGGCACACCCGAAATACCGCCCAGCAGCACCCCTTTACCCCCGCTGGTGGTGGCCAGCAGTTCGGCGGCGGCCAGCATGGCGCTCAATCCGGCCATTTCGCTCATGATGCGCACTACCGGGAAGGTTCGGGATTCGTCCATGATGTATTCCATGGCCAGGGCGATCACCCTTTTTTGGCGCAGCTTTTGGATATACTCGGCGGTAATGATGGGTAGTTGCAGCGGGGAGATAAGAATCTGGTTGGGATGCATGTAATCGATCTCCTCGAGCGTGGGCGGCGCCACTTTGATGATGATATCGGCTTCGTAGACCTGTTTGGTGCTGTAACCGATTTCGGCGCCGGCTTCCGAGTAATCGTGGTCGGAAAAGTTGGACTGTTCGCCGGCTTGTGTTTCGACTACTACACGATGACCGTGGGCAATCAAGGTGGCTACCGAAGAGGGAACCAGGGCAACCCGGTTTTCTTCCATGGTTATTTCCCGGGGGATGCCGATGTAGAGCTTATTGGGCTTATTCGGCACCTGCAGGGTTTCGGGCTGCGTTTGCAAGCGGCTCTCGGTAAACTCCTCGGGAATTGGGATGCGCCGTTCCTTGTCACTCATAGTCCTTATTGTCTGATCCAGTCCCGCCTCGTAGCGGAAAGGAAATGCTGCGGCCAGCATGTTTCAGGCGAGCAGCAATCGATGGTCACCGTGTGAGGGTGGGAATTACAAAAATAGAATTTTTCGGCTTGAATCCTCGATAATTTCAAACCGAATTCTAATAACATCCTCCGGTAAGAGGGACTCGATCAACCCAGGCCACTCGATAAGGCAATAGTGCTCATCAAACAAGTATTCCTCAATGCCGATATCCAGCGCCTCTTCCGGCGCCCGCAATCGATACAAATCCAGATGATGAATAGTCACCCAATCGTCATCCGCAGTTTCCCGCCCCGCATATTCATTGGCAAGGGCGAAGGTAGGGCTGGTGACCGGTTCGCGTAGGCCGAAATGCCGGCAAAAAGCCTGCACAAAGGTCGTTTTGCCCGCGCCGATCTCTCCGTAAAGCGCAAATTTACGCCGCCCTTTTGCGTATTCCAACAATCGCCTTACAACCTCTTCGAGCTCGCCTTCCGATTCAATGATCATTTCCATAAATGGATATTTACCAAAAGGGGAATTACTTCATTCATTTTTTTGTTAACAAGACTAGATTTGATGCGGTTTCCGAGGGGATAAAAACCTTTAGAATACCGTAAAATTTTTGTATTTTTGAAGAATGAATCAGGTTAAAAATAATCAAGAAGAGACAGCTAAGAAAGCTGAGTACGGAGCAGGCAACATACAAGCATTGGAGGGGCTGGAAGCCGTAAGGCGTCGCCCGGGAATGTACATCGGAAGCACCGATTTCAAAGGCTTACATCACTTGGTGTGGGAGGTGATTGACAACTCCATCGACGAACACCTCGCCGGCTATTGCGACCGCATCGAGACGATCATTCATTCGGACAATTCCATTACCATCCGGGATAACGGCCGGGGCATTCCGGTCGATATGCACAAAAAGTTGAAAAAGTCCGCCCTGGAAGTCGTCATGACCATGCTGCACGCCG
>CAYWHT010000018.1:1754-11481 GCA_964458135.1 uncultured Saprospiraceae bacterium
GGTAAATTCGACAAGGATACCTATAAAGTATCGGGTGGCTTACATGGGGTAGGCGTATCCTGCGTCAACGCGCTATCGGATACTTTGCGCGCCGAAGTCTACCGGGATGGCAACGTCTACCAACAGGAATATCGCAAGGGTAAGCCCGTTACCGAAGTAACCACCGTCGGAGAGTCCGATGATACGGGCACCCAAATCTATTTTCATCCCGACCCAGAGATCTTTAACGAGATAGATTTCAAATACGAGGCCCTTTCCCAGCGCATGAAAGAGCTGGCCTACCTCAACCGGGGGTTGCAACTCAAGCTTACGGACGAGCGGGAAACCGAGGGGGAAGGTCAAGCGCGCACCCAAAGCTTTTACTCCGAGGGCGGCCTGGCCGAATTCGTCCAGGAAATCGACAAGTCCAAACAAAAATTAATACCCGAACCCATCTTTATCAAGGGTAAGGAAGACCAGGTGGAAGTGGAAGTGGCTATGCAATACAATACCTCCTTTGCGGAGCACCTGTATTCTTACGTCAACAACATCAACACCCGGGAGGGCGGCACCCACGTAAACGGCTTCCGCATGGCGGTCAACCGCGTGTTCAAGCGTTACGGCGAGGAAAACAACCTCTTCAGCAAGCTGAAGTTCAAACTCACCGGCGAAGACTTTCGCGAAGGCCTGACGGGCATCATCTCCGTTAAAGTGCCCGAACCGCAATTCAAAGGGCAAACCAAAGGAGAACTGGGTAATTCCGAAGTCACCGGCATCGTTTCCCGTTCCGTAGGGGAGGCCCTGCAGCACTACCTGGAAGAAAATCCGAAAAACGCCAAGCTGATTGTCGATAAGGTGATCCTGGCTGCAACCGCCCGCCACGCCGCCCGCAAGGCGCGGGAGATGGTGCAGCGCAAAAATATACTCACCGGCGGCGGATTGCCCGGCAAGCTGGCCGACTGCTCTTCCAAAGATCCCGAAAGCTGCGAAATCTACCTTGTGGAGGGAGACTCCGCCGGCGGAACCGCCAAACAGGGACGCGATCGCCACTTCCAGGCCATACTGCCCCTACGAGGTAAAATCCTCAACGTGGAAAAAGCCCTGGAGCACAAGATTTACGAAAACGACGAAATCAAAAATATCTTCACCGCCCTCGGCGTATCCATCCAGGAAGGCGATCAGGGTGAACGCACACTCAATCTGGAGAAATTGCGCTACCACCGCATCATCATCATGAACGACGCCGACGTCGACGGTAGCCACATCACCACCCTGGTGCTCACTTTCTTTTTCCGCTACATGCGTTCGCTCATCGAACACGGTTACGTCTACATCGCTCAACCCCCGCTCTACCGGGTACAAAAAGGCAAGCAATTCCGCTACTGCTTTAGCGAAGAAGAACGCCGGGAAGCCGTACAGGCCTACTCCACCAGCGAAAACGACCAGTCTGTCAAAGTGCAGCGCTACAAAGGATTGGGGGAAATGAATTCCGAACAACTCTGGGAAACCACCATGGATCCCGATACGCGCCTGCTAAGGCAAGTTTCCATCGAAGACGCCGTCGCCGCCGACAATACCTTCTCCATGCTGATGGGGGATGAGGTGCCGCCGCGCCGCGCTTTTATCGAGGAAAATGCTAAGTATGCGAATGTGGACGTTTAAGAATTAATGGCGCCTGCCCCTTTCGAGCGAGAAAAATCGGGATAGGCTGGGTTCCAACTACCAACTACTAACTCCCATCAACCCTAATCCCCATTCGTTTCATCAGCAAGGTGGCGTTGAAGCTCTGGCTGACGCCTTTGCGCAGTTTGTAATCAAAATGCAGCTGATCGCCTTGGATGGCGACTTCCATGCAGAGGTTTTCAATGGCGCCGCCGGCACGGGCTTCCAGCTGCCCCAGCTCGAGGTCGTGGGTGGCGATCAACCCGCCTCCCCGGCTGTCGATCAACTGGTGGATGAGGGCTTTGGCGCCGGTATGGCGATCGCGCGAATTGGTGCCTTTCAAGATTTCATCCAACAAAAAGAAGACGGGCTCGCCGGCTTCCACCGCTTCGATGATTAAACCAAGGCGGCGCAATTCGGCGTAAAAAGAAGAGGTGCTTTCGTGCAAATCATCCTGGGTGCGCATACTGGTGTAAACGCGTAGGAGCGGCAGTTGCATGCGGGCTGCGCAAACCGGGGCGCCGGTCATGGCCAGCACGATGTTGACGCCCACCGTGCGTAAGAAGGTGCTTTTACCCGCCATGTTGGAGCCCGTAATGAGCTTGATGTGTCCGCGGGTTGGCATTTCCAGGTCATTACTTACCCGTTGCTGGTGACTGATGAGCGGATGCCCCAGCCGTTCCCCGGCAAATTGCTGTTGATCGGTGATTTCAGCGAAGGTCCAATCCGGATGGTTGTAGTGCAGTGTGGCGAGGCTGCTGAGGGCTTCAAACTCCGCCAGCGCATCAAACCAGTGCATCAGCGATTTTTCTTCGCGGGCCTTCCATCGCTCCAGGCGGATTACCCAGTAGACATCCCACATGCCGAATACATTGAGCAGGATGGCAAAAATGTTGAAGCGCACGTTAAGCTGACTGATGTAGTAGGCCAGTCGGCGAATCCTTTCTGAGGCGGATTCCTCCCCGGCCTTGAATATACTTTGCAGGTCGATCAACTGCACGCTTTTGAAGTCGGCCTTTTCGATATGCTGAATGAGATGAGCGTAATGCTCCAGGATCTTTTCCGCTTTAGTGGTTTGCTGGTGGGTGGCGGTCACTTTTTCGTTGATGCGCGATAGGATGAATGCCGGCAGCGCCAAAAAGAGCAGCATGATTTGCCAGGCGCCGAGGTAGATCCACAGGGCGACACCCGCCGCCATCCAGAGGGGAATAAACCAGGGAGCAGCGCGCAACCAGGGGTTGGTGCGGGCGAAGGGGGGCTTTTTTAGCCAGGCTTCGAGCTCATCCAGATGCCGGATGTCATCGTCGGCTTCCCGGGAGAACGCCTCCAGGTTTTGTCGCCAATCCAGGCGGGACGCCAGATCCCGGATCGAATCGCGCCGCCGGCTGATTTCCGGTTCGGCGGCGGGAGATCGCAAATATCCGGCCAGGCAACGCTGACCAATGGTTGTTACCCCGCGGTTGATGTACTGAAAGAGCGAGTACTCGCCAAAAATATCCAAATCTAAAGAATAAGGGTGTTCGGAATCGACAAACGCCTGACCGGTATCGCCGGCATCGAAACGGTGATCGAGGAAGTCCAATTCCCGCCGGTTAATGCGATGCAGGTCGCGCAAGTGTTGCTCCCGGCGGCGAATGCGCAAGTGCGATTGCACAAAGCGGTAGAAAACCAGCAAAAATAATACCGTAAAGGCGGTTCCAGCGATCCAATGCCAAGACCAACAATAGACGCCCAGCAAGATAGCGCCCACGAAAATTAATAAACGCAGGATGGCAAAACGGTTGTAGCGCTGCTTGAGGCGATCGGCTTCCGTTATGCACTCCTTCGCCCGCTTTTGGTAACGAAGGCGTAAATCTTCCAAATTCTTAACCATAATCCACTGCCATTTACCCGGCTTCGGGCCATGTTTTACGAACGCCCAAGATAGTTAACCTTTAGGCCTCAATGTCAATATCGCCGGATTTTCGCTATGCGAAATGCGATAGTCGCTGTAATAAGCCGCTTACGATGCGAAAATTCGCTGTATTATAGTATTTTAGGGTTTATGAAAGGAAAAAGCCAAAACAGAAAGATCATTTTTGGGCTGAAAGTCAAGCGTATTCGCCAGCAGCGGAAGATGTCCTTTCAAGAATTGTCCCAAAAAGCCCATCTCTCGGTATCGTACCTCAACGAAATCGAGAAGGGAAAAAAATATCCCAAAACGGATAAAATCGAAGCTCTGGCCAATGCGCTGGATCTGGAAGTGGAGGAATTGACTTCCGAGGAGATGGACGAAGGAATGGCGCCGGTGGCCGAGTTGCTGCAATCCAATTTTCTCAATGAACTGCCGCTAGACCTGTTTGGCATCGAACTCGCCAAAGTGGTGGAAATAATCGCCAACGCGCCCGCCCGGGTGGGCGCCTTCATCTCCACGCTGCTGGAGTTGTCGCGCAACTATGCGTTGAAGGAGGAGAATTTTTATTTCGGAGCGCTGCGTTCCTACCTGCAATTGCACAATAATTACTTCGAAGAGCTGGAGCAACGGGTCGATCAGTTTTGTCAGCGCCACCGGATCAGCCATCAGCGGCCGATACCCGTAGAACGGTTGCGCCAGATTTTGGAGCAGGACTATGGCTACCGGATCATCGATGATGGGCTGGATCAATACCCGGAGCTGAAGCAGCTGCGATCGTTGTACATTCCCAAGCGCAAAGAGCTGTTGTTAAACAGCAAACTTACGCCCATGCAGCGGGCGTTTCAGTTCGGAAAAGAATTGGGGTTTAATTTTTTGGGCCTCAAGGAGCGGGCCAATACTTCTTCCCTTCTGCGAGGCCGCGTATTTGAGGAAGTGCTCAATCACTCCCAGGCCATCTACTTCTCGGTAGCTTTGCACATTCCGCGGATGGCGTTTATCGAGCATATCCGACGCTTTTTCGAACGGGACCACTGGAACGGGGAGGCTTTTTTGAGCATTATGAAGCGCTACGAAGCTACGCCGGAAATGTTTTACCACCGGATGACCAATCTGCTACCCCAATATTTTGGGATGAAAAAGCTGTTCTTTTTCCGTTTTGTGCACGACCCGGATTCCGACCACTTCGAGATCGATAAGGAATTACACCTCAACCACCGGCACCGTCCGCATGGCAACGGCATCTTTGAACATTACTGCCGCCGTTGGGTGTCGTTATCCCTGTTGCACGACCTTAAGCAGATGCAAACTGAGGGCAAATACGTCGATAATATCGTGCGGGCTCAGCGTTCGCAATATCTGGGCTCCGAGGATGAGTACCTGTGCCTGACGATCGCCCGCCCGGCCTACCCTTCCCCCAATAAAAACGTCAGCGTGACTATCGGCTTACTGGTCAATGAGCAATTGCGCCGCAAAGTCCAATTTCTCAACGATCCGGCCATCTTGGTGCGCACCGTCAACACTACCTGCGAACGCTGCATTTTGCAGAACTGCGAGGAGCGCTCCGCCCCGCCGGTAGTCGTGCAAAAACGTCAACGCTACCAGGAAATTCAATCGCGGCTAAAAGATTTAGTAGAGTAAAGTGAGTCACAGGAGTAGAAACTTTCCCCGCATCTTAAGCGTTGATGCCTTCGGTGAAAGATTTTACTTTAGCGACAAAGCGAATCAACCAAACGGAAGGAGATGGCGGAAAAAAAGAACAGCAAGAACAAAAAACAGGCATTCGTTAACCGGCGGGCGAAATTCGAATACCAATTTCTGGACGTGTACGAAGCCGGAATTGTTCTCCAGGGCACGGAGATCAAATCAATCCGCAACGGGCACGTCAACCTGAACGACGCTTACTGCTTCTTTCAAAAAGGAGAGTTGTACATCAAAAATATGTTTATCAAGGAGTACGCATTCGGCACCTACGATAACCACGAGCCCCGCCGCACCCGCAAACTCTTGCTCAAACGCCAGGAACTGCGCAAGCTGGAAAAGCGCGTCAAAGAACGCGGATTCACCATCGTGCCCCACCGCCTGTACATCTCGGATCGTGGTTTCGCCAAAGTGGAAATCGCACTCGCCCAGGGTAAAAAGGTGCACGACAAGCGCCAATCCATCAAAGAAAAAGACCAAAAGCGCGACCTGAAGCGCCAATTGAAGAATGTCAAGTTGTAGGGGCCTTATCCTTTACTACTCCGCGTTCGAATTTTTCTTCCACCCCTGTTCGTTCAACGACCAATTGTAGTCGAGATAATCGATTTGGGCATCGGCTTGTACGTTGACCGGAGCAAAGCGGTTGAGGTATTCGATTAAGCTGGTGTTTTCGGTGAAGTCGCCCTTGTACCAGGAAAAGATCTTGGATAGCCGGGCGTGGTCGGGTTCTATTTTGTTGCGCAGGGGGTTGGCGAGAAATTCGCGCCCGGCGCGGTTGAGTTGTTCATCCAGCCGTTCGGCCGTAAAGGCTTCATTGAGGAGCTTGGGGCAGGACACCGATGCGCAGTTTAGGGCAAAATGGATGCGGGGCTCGTCGTATTTGGCCCGGAGAATGCCGTGCTCGATATTGTTGAGGTCGTAGGTCGCCCCCTCGATATCGATAAACTTGATATCCCAGACAGTATTGACGAAAGGAATGCCGTTCTTGATATCTTTGATGCCGGCAATAGGATAGTGCCGGGTGATCAGCTTGACCGTGTAGGCATTATAGGCGTTGATCCAGTAGGCCATTCGTTCTTCCCGGCTCCAGTATTGATCGTTGGGATGGTGGTTGCTCAGCAGGTTCAGGTAGTCATCGAGTTGGCTGCTATCGCGAATGAAGCCTTGGTAATCCACCCAGCCTTCGTCGGAAACGTGCTTGGCCAGGAGGCTGTCCCAGCTCAGATGTTGGATAGGCCGGGAATCGGAGGGATAGTCTTTGACTTTGCAGCCGGTGAGCAAGGCGGCAAAAAAGATATAGGGAGCATATTTTAATATGGCCATAATTCAATCTTATTTAGCGGCGCTTTGAATTCAAGAACACACCAAAATTCAGGCAGTTAAGGGTTGGTTTGTGAAATGTAATCCAACTGTCCTTGAAGGGACAGTCATGGGAGCGACCGGTTACAGGCCGCCTCGCGCCTAGTGCTTCGGGCACTAGGTTGCGAAAAATCCGTGATTAATCATAAAACAATAAGTTGCAGATTTTTGCCTGGTCCCTCCAAACGGCAGGGGCGGACATGCGAATCTTCCAGAAATCCGGTGGTTCGGAAGTGGTCATCGGGTTGCACGGTTACGGCGAAAGCGGGGAAGCTTTCCTAAGCCGGTTTGGCGCTCATTGGCCGGAAGCAACCTTCATCGCGCCGGATTTACCCTTTCACGGGGCCACGCACTGGCCACAATCCTCTTTTAGCGCGAAGGCCTTATCCCGGGTCTTGCAATCCCTCGCCGACCAGGTCGGGGCTGAACGTTTTATTTTAATCGGGCACAGCTTTGGGGCTCGTCTGGCGCTTTGCAGCCTTCCCTTTTTAGCCGGCCGGGTAGCACGGCTAGTATTGCTGGCGCCCGACGGCCTTGAAACGAAGGGGATGGCGTGGCCCTTCCTCTTGCCAGCTTCCCTGGGCAGGCTATTGCTTTCCTGGCCCAACGGTCTGCTCAGCCTGGGGAGATGGTTTTACCGCCGGCGCCTCTTACCGGCTACGGCCTGGATATTTCTGCAGCGCAACCTGCGCAGTCCACTTCACCGAAAACGCCTGCTGCATACCTGGCAAAGCTTGCCCCATTTTCATTGCAGCCCGCAACAGGCACGGGAGTTGATTCGGCAATCGGGCATCCCGGTACGGATAATGATGGGCGCGCGAGATCCCGTACTGCGTATTGACCGGCTGAGCGCTATGCTGAAGCAGTGGCCGGAGGTGGATGTTGTGGTGACGCCGGGGGGGCATTGGGTTTTTGATTGACGGATTGGCGGTGTCACTTAGCCCAGATTATGCATGAACCCATGGCGGGTTTGGTCTTTGAGCCGAAAATTAGCAATTTTTTGATTAGACAAGATTTACCCGACCGAACGGGCGGGCAGTTTGGCTTCGCAGTAGATGAATTCATGCATAATCCGGATTAGCGTTTTAGGCGCACGCGCAAGCCGGTATAGATGCTAAGCGTATTGATTTGGTCCCGTTTGGGGCCGAACCCCTGGTCGGAATTGAAGAAGGTAATGGAATGCTGGTAAGTAGGCTGGGCGAATAAACTCCAGCGGGTGTTGAGGTTGCGTTCCAGGCCAAGGCCGAGGTTTCCGGTCAGGTAGCCGTTATCTCCGAAGGTGCCGCCCTCTTCGAACCATCCGGGCGTCAGGCCGCGTTCTTCGAGCGGGGAGACGCCCAGAGCGTCGGGATCGGTAATGACGGGCTCGGCGCTACGTGCTGGCAGCCGCCACTGGCGGTAGTAGTTGGCCTGAAAAGCGACCTGTACCGATGCGCCGGCCAGGGCGTAGAAACGCCAATTCTTCTGATGGATGATATTGTAACGCAGGTTAAGCGGTACGTTCAGGACGTTGAGTTCAATCCGGGTCAGGCTTTCCAGGATGTATCCGCGTTCGAAAACGCCCCGTTTAAATTCTACCGGGGAGGGGCGGTATTCTTTGGCGGAATAGATGGCGCCGGTTTGCAATTCCCAGCGCCCCATTTCAAAACCTACCGACAGGCCGCCGCCGTAGCCGAACTCAAAGCGTTGCAGCGCCGGAATATTTTGATTCTTGATGCGATCGGAGGGGGTGACGACTTGGTTAAATTCCGTGCTTCCGAACATGCCGAAGTTGAGGAAGCGCCCTTCTTCACTTTCGGTATTGGGCAGAATAGAGCCTTCTTCGGCGGTGGTGGGAAAGGATGAAACGGACGACCGAAAAGCTAATGGAGCCAGGACTTCGGATTTCAGGCCAGGATAAGACGGCCGCGAAGGCGCTGCGTTTTGCGGCGATGATTTCAGCCTATCCCGCTGGCGGGCAATGGCCAGGAGTGGCGTAGCCAGCGGGGGCGTCAACGAAACAGCTTCCGCAGGCCGGCGCCCCGCATTTTGCCGCTCCTCGCTTGACGGTCCTACGAAGGCAAGTGGAGCGGGGGCTGCGGAATGAAGAGATGGAGTCTGGTCGCCGGAAGTTGAGCCTTCGTTCCCTTTGAAGCTGGCGGGGGATGGATCTTCATTAAATGGTGTTGTTAGAGCCTCCCGCAGCGAGTGCATCCCGGAGCCCTCGGTAATGGCTTTTTGCTTTTGGTTTTGGGTGGCTAGCGGGTCGGTGTCCGGTGCGTCGGCTGGCACGGTAAGGACTTGTTGCAGCGTCAGCAACAGGAGGAACATGAGTAACAGCTCGCTTAGCTTATAGCGGTAGAGGTATTCGGTGCGGATGAATTCACGCTCCAGGCGCGCCTCCATGGCTTCCCAGGCCCCGGAGGAATAGGGGGCTTCCATCCGGTGAAGTTTTTGGAATAATTCTTCATCGACCTGCCAGTCTTCCCTTTCGGGTTTTCCGGCTTCCACACGGTCGAGACGGCTTTCCAGTTGTTCCCAGTTTTCGGGTTGGAAAGGCGGTTGAATGTCCTGTAATTTTTGCCGCAGTAGGCGGTCAAAGTCCCTATCCTTCATAACCGAAGCGTCTCGAGCTAAGTATTTCTTTGAGTTTAAGTCTTGCTTTCACCAGGTTGCTACGTGAGGTGCTTTCCGTAATTTCGAGTAAATCGGCAATCTCCCGGTGGGAGTGCCCTTCGATGACGTACAGGTTAAAAACGGCGCGATAAGCCGGCGAAAGGCTCTGCACCGCATCGAGTATTTCTTTTTCCGAGCATTGGCTCACCGCATCAGCCGAATGAGAGCGAAGGTCGTAAGCCTCTTCGATGTCTTCGGTGCGCCGGCGAATGCTCCTGCGATAGTAATCTATAGCTGTATTGACCATGATGCGGCGTATCCAGGCCGTGAGGGAGGTGCCCGCCTGATATTTGGAAACGTTCTTGAATACCTTAATAAAGCCCTCGTGAAGAATATCCAAGGCATCTTCGTCATTGTTCGAATAGCGCAAGCACACACCCATCATCATACTGTAGAACTCTTCGTACAATACTTTTTGCGCCCATCGCTCCTTACGAACACAGGCCTGTATAAGGTCCCTTTCTTCAAGATTAAATGGCA
>CAYWHT010000018.1:11491-15732 GCA_964458135.1 uncultured Saprospiraceae bacterium
ATCTCCATGTATGAGAAAAGTTTACTAAAATTAGCCCTTATCCCCCACATGGACAACCGTTGGCCGCCTTTTTTAAGTCTTTGACTTTATACCGACAACGATTATTGACCGGCTTCCGCTGCGTATGGCTGGGATCTTTTAAAATATCTTGCGGTGCATTTAGAGAGGAGAAACGGCCAAAAAGAGGGCCGCCACGGGAGGAGCTATTTTAAAATTTTTTGTTTTAAAAACAATTTGCTTTACGTACCTTTGAAAGACAAAACGCATTTATCCATAAAGCAGCATGAGTGATCAACCTTTGAATGGAAACGGCAACGGAGAACGCATCATCTCGTTGCAAGGGATGTACGAGGATTATTTTCTGGATTACGCCTCTTACGTCATTTTGGAACGGGCGGTGCCCAAAATGCAGGATGGATTAAAGCCGGTACAGCGGCGGATTCTGCACGCGATGCGGGATATGGAAGACGGGCGCTACCACAAAGTAGCCAACATCATCGGCCAAACTATGATGTACCATCCTCACGGCGACGCCGCCATCGGGGATGCGCTCATTCACCTGGGGCAGAAAAATTTATTGATCGACTGCCAGGGCAACTGGGGAGACGTACGCACCGGCGACAGCGCAGCGGCGCCCAGATACATCGAAGCGCGCCTCACTAAATTTGCCCAGGAGGTGGCTTTCAATCCCCAAACGACGGAATGGCAACTGGCCTACGACGGCCGCAAGAAAGAGCCCGAAGCCCTGCCCGTCAAATTTCCCTTGCTGCTTGCTCAGGGCGTGGAAGGGATCGCGGTCGGCTTATCTACTCGCATCCTGCCCCATAATTTCGTGGAGCTCCTGCGGGCTTCCATCAAGATCCTACAGGATAAAAAAGTACAGGTTTACCCCGATTTTCAGACCGGTGGTCTTATTGACGTCCACGATTATAACGGCGGCAAAAGAGGGGGGCGCGTCAAAGTGCGTGCGCGTATCGAACAGATCGATAAATCTACCCTCGCTATCAAGGAACTGCCCTACGGCGTTACCACCACCGGTCTGATCGATAGCATCATCAAAGCCAACGACAAGGGGAAAATCAAAATCAAGCACGTCAGCGATAATACGGCCCGGGAAGTGGAAATACTCGTTGAACTGGGGCCGAACATTTCTCCCGACGTAGCCATCGGCGCCCTCTACGCCTTTACCGATTGCGAAATATCCATCTCGCCCAACGCCTGCGTGATCATCGATGATCGGCCCCACTTTTTAACCGTTGAAGAACTGCTGCGCCACTCCACTTTTCAGACCCGGGAACTCCTGCAACAGGAACTTTTCATCAGGCAAGGAGAACTGGAGGAAAAACTCCATTTCGCCAGCCTGGAAAAAATCTTCATCGAAAAAAGGATCTACCGCGATATCGAACAATGCGAAACCTGGGAGGCCGTCCTGGAAACCATCCGCGCCGGACTCAACGAATACTTCGTCACCCCCGGGCAGCAACCCAAGCCGGGAGATCAACGCCTGCGACTGCTCCGCGAAATCACCGAAGAAGACCTCGTCAAACTGACCGAAATTCGCATCAAGCGCATCTCCAAATACAATACCTTCAAAGCGGAAGAACAAATCGCCAAACTCGAAGAAGAACTGAAGCAGGTGCGCCACCATTTGGAAAACCTGACCGAATACACCATTCAATACTTTCAGCGATTGCTGGATAAATACGGCAAAGGGCGGGAGCGCCGCACCCAGATTACCACCTTTGACGCGATACAGGCTACCGAAGTCGTCGCCAACAACGCCAAGCTCTACGTCAACCGCAAAGACGGCTTCATCGGCACGGGCCTCAAGAAAGACGAATTTGTGCGGGAATGCTCCGATATCGATGATATTATCGTTTTCCGCCGCGACGGCTCCTTCAAGGTCGTGCGCATTGCCGACAAGGTTTTCACCGGCAAGGACATCATCCATCTCGATGTGTGGAAAAAGGGAGACGAACGAACAACCTACAACCTGGTATACCTTGATGGTAAGAGCGGCAAATCCTACGTCAAGCGTTTTCAGGTAACTGCGGTCACACGGGATCGCGACTACGACCTGACCAAAGGCGAAAAAGGCTCCAAAATCCTGCACTTTACCGTCAATCCGAACGGCGAAGCGGAAATCATCGACATTCAGTTGACCCAAGGATGCACCGCCCGTAAAAAACAGCTGGAATTCAATTTTGCCGAACTCGATATCAAATCCCGCAGCGCTCAAGGCAACGTACTGACCAAGTACCCCATCCGGCGCATTCAGGTGCGGGAGGTCGGGAAATCCACCCTCGGCGCCATGGAAGTGTGGTTGGACGAGGTCAGCGGCCGGCTAAATACCGACGATCGCGGCAGAAAACTCGGCGCCTTCGATACCGGCGATCTCCTACTGGCTATTTACAAGGACGGCGCCTACGAACTGCTCGAATTGGATCTCTACAAACGTTTTGATCCCAACGAAGTCATCGTCCTCGAGAAATTCGATCCCGAAGTGGTGATCAACGCGCTTTACTACGAAGGCGAGCGCAAATGGACTATCGCCAAAAGATTCCAAATCGAGACGGCTTCCACTGGGCAGCGCTTTAATTTCCTCACCGACCACAAAGACAGCAAGCTCATTTACGCCACGACCCGCCCCCATCCGGTTTTGCAGTGTAAGATGCGGGTCAAAAACAAAACGGTAGAAGCCCAACTCGATCTCGCCCAATTCATGGGGGTCAAAGGCTGGCGCGCCATCGGCAACAAATTTAGCGAATACAAGGTCACCTCCGTACGGGAGCAGCACCCACAACCGGAAAGCTCCGGGAACGGGCAGACGAAAATGTTTGGATAGGCGGCTTGGAAGCCTATCAGGAAGTCTCCTCCACCCGGCTTTCGTTGCGCTTTTTTTCCCACTCCCAGGCCGTGCGCATGATATCAAGGATATTGCGTTCCGGTTGCCACTGCAAAAGCCGGGCGGCGCGGTCGTAGTTGGCGTAGATGGCGATCACGTCGCCGGGGCGGCGATCACCGATGCGGTAATTGAGGGCTTTGCCGGCAACCTGCTCAAAAGCCTTGATGGCCTCCAGCACCGTCACGCCTTCTCCAATGCCGAGGTTAAAAACTTCGCAATTCGAGCTTTGGCGGTCGGCGAGCAGGTATTCCAGGGCTTTGGTATGGGCGTTGGCCAGATCCATGACGTGGATATAGTCGCGAATACAGCTACCGTCGCGGGTGGGATAATCATTGCCGAAGACGGTCATTTCCCGGCGTTTGCCGACAGCGGTTTCGGTAATAACGGGCACCAGGTTGCTGGCCGGATTGGTTGGCGCTTCCCCAATTAAGGAAGTCTCGTGGGCGCCGGCGGGATTGAAATAACGCAACAGGATGACATTGATGTCATGGACGGCCTGCGTCAGGTCGCGAATGATATTTTCGCCCATTTGCTTGGTGCGGGCGTAAGGCGATTCGGCTTCCTGCAGAGGAGTGGTTTCGGTAACGGGTAGTTCTTCGGCATTGCCGTAGACCGAGCAGGAAGAAGAAAAGATCAGGTTGGCCACCGAAAATTCCCGCATACAAGTCAGCACATTGAGCAAACTGTTGATGTTATTACGGAAATACCGCAGCGGTTGCTCTACCGATTCTCCCACTTGCTTCAGCGCCGCAAAGTGAATGACGCCGGCAATGTCTGGGTTTTCGGAAAATACCTGCCGTGTAGCGGATAAATCACACAGGTCTACTTCGTAATTGCTCACTTCTTTGCCGGTGATTTCGCGGATACCTTTCAGGGGGGTGGTGCTCGAGTTGATCAGATTGTCAATCGAGATGACCTCGTAACCATTATCGATAAGGTCTACAATGGTGTGACTCCCGATGTATCCACAGCCACCGGTGACCAATACTTTTTTCATGAAAATGCTTTTAGGTTTTAAGGACGTTAAATTTTATCAAAACATGCTTGGGCATTGCAGGCAACCTGTCAGTGTTAGCATACGTACATTATTTAGCCTTAGTTACACATTATTTTAACACACCGGAAAAATCGCTCCGGGATAATTACCTTTACGGTAGGAATTTCCGGCGCCAACTCCAAACAAATCTTTAACCGAAGCTGGCGGAGATGTTTTGGTTGGGGCTATTCCAATTATCCGGTCATCAACAAAAGTAAAACGATTATTTGACCATGAACTTAGTAACCCTGGCGGAAGCCGTAACCAAGATTGCAAAAAACGCCGGCCTGGCGATTATGG
>CAYWHT010000018.1:15742-17031 GCA_964458135.1 uncultured Saprospiraceae bacterium
CGATTATGGAAATCTACGAACGGGAGGAGGATTTCCAGGTGGAAACCAAAGGCGACGACTCCCCGCTTACCGTTGCCGATCGCAAGGCCAACGAAATTATCGTCAACGGCTTGGAGCAATTAGATCCCAAGTTTCCGATTGTTTCCGAAGAAAACAAGGAAATTCCTTACCGCGAGCGTCGCAACTTCAACTACCACTGGTTAGTGGATCCGCTCGACGGCACCAAGGAATTTATCAAGCGCAACGGCGAATTTACGGTCAACATTGCGCTCATTCACGAAGGGCATCCCATTCTGGGCGTCGTGTACGCCCCCTGCCTGGAAGAAATGTACTGGGGAGCGCGCGAAGAAGGCGCCTTCCTGGCTAACGGCAAGGAGGTAGAGCGTTTGCAGACGGCGCATTTCAGCAAAGAGGACCAGGGGTTGAAAGTCGTTTGTTCCCGTTCTCACCTCAATGATGCGACTAAAAACTTCGTCGATCAATTGCGGCAACCCGAATTGGTGTCCACGGGGAGCTCCCTAAAGTTTCTCATGCTCGCCAAAGGGCAGGCCCACCTCTATCCGCGTCTGGCGCCGACCATGGAGTGGGATACCGCGGCGGCGCAAATTATCCTCGAGGAAGCGGGGGGTAGCGTTCGGGTGGCGGATGCCGGTGATGCGTTGCGCTATAACAAAGAAAATTTACGCAATCCGGAGTTCATCGCCTACGGAAATATTCAATAAGGTTTATGAAGCAACTCCTCGGTCGGATTAACCACCAACTGCTGGGTTTTGTGGGTATCGGCGCACTTTTGCTGGGTTTTCTGTTTTCCAGGGCTTTGCTGAGCATCGGCATGATCTTGTTGGTGTTTAATGTACTGGTTAATCTGCGGGTGGGGGAGCATTTTCGGCGTTTTTTACGTACGGCCCCCCTGCTAGGGTTGACCCTCATCGCGCTGGTTTATTGGCTCAGTGGCTTGTACTCTTCCGATACCGACTGGCTGATGGGGCGCCTGCGCATCAATCTGCCCTTTCTATTGCTGCCCTTCGCGATGGTGGCTATCCCGCGCTTCGATCGCTCGGTCTATTTTCCGTTGCTGTCTATTTTTTTCTTGCTTGTCTCGGCTACGGCCTTCTACACGCTGGTAGGTTATCTGGGCAACTACCAGGAAACCACAGAGGCTTACCAGGCGGGAAAGGTGATGGAAACGCCCATCAACCACATTCGTTACAGTCTTTTACTGGTCTATTGCTCGGTCATCGGATGGTATTTATTTCAGAAAGGCTATTACTGGCGGTTTGCCTGGGAAC
>CAYWHT010000019.1:0-9719 GCA_964458135.1 uncultured Saprospiraceae bacterium
TCGCCAAAATACCCCTCCCAAAACATCAAAGAACTTATTACACAGTGTACTAGCGCCGATAAACAATACCGTCATACCGATCGGGATCAGCGTTTCCTGCCAGGTGACCGCGAGGCCACTGCCTTTAAGCATAATATTCTTGACGATGATAATAAACCACCGCGCCGGGATCGCATTGCTGATCCCTTTTTTCCTTTTAGATTGTCAAGGGAGGCGGCCGCCTTTGATGACACTTTATCGTTTTTGAGGAAACTACTACCGCTAGCCAGAAATCTTCTACCTAAGCCCAACAAACCAACGCCCCCTCAGAAGCTAAACCCAATGGAGAGCTGCAAGGTCAAATTCCGGTCATCATCCTCGCGCAGGATGGCCTGGTCGTTTTCGTCGAGGGATACGCGGGAGATGTCACGGTTGTCTTCGGAGAGGTCACTGAGCCCGTAGTTGGCCCTCAGGCCGATAAACAGCCCTTGGTTGAGGTAGAGTGAAAGGCCGCCGACCAGGCCGTAATCGAAGCGGCGGTAGGGGTCATCGGCATCTTCGCCGATAACCGGTTCGTATTCGGAGCCGATGGAGCGGGGCAGTTCAAAGATTTGCCCGTTTGAGGCCTGTACGCTAAAGGTGTCATCGAAACCGCTGGGCTCTGCGTCTTCGTCGAAGAAATTAAATTCCAACTCCACCGAAAAGGGAGGCACTTCGGCGCCCGCCGGAGTGACGCCGCTGTAGGTCAGTTGGCCTTCCGCGCGGCTGGTGACGAGCACTGCGGCGTAAGCGCCGCCCGTAAGCTCCAGCCGGCCCAGGCGGGCCGCGGCCATGAGCGGTATTTCGATATAGTTGTTGGTGATGCTCAAGGAGGTATTCCGATTCCCAGTACTCACTTCCCGGGTTTGTTCGTCGATGATGAAAACCCAGTAGGAGGGGCCGTCAAACCTGAATTCCGAGCCCTTCTGGGAAAAGAGCAATTCGGATTGCAGGCTGAAATACTGATTGAAACGGTATTTAAAACGGGCGCCGAGATGAAACCCAGTGGAAAACTGATATTCTTCGAGGGCTTCCCCCTGAGCGTTTCGTTCGGGCGGGCCGTCGAATCGACTGAGGTTGACTCCTGCAATAAAGCCTCCGGAAAATTGAGCGTGAAGCGGCGGGCAGGCGCCCAGACTCAGGAATAAAGCCAGTATAATCAACTTTTTCATGGCGTCAAATTAACAAGAATTCGGCAAGCCCTACAGTTCTAGTTCGACAAATACCGGACAGTGATCCGAATGTTTGGCGTCTTGCAATTGGCAAGCTTTTTTGAGGCGATCCTTCAGGGGAGCAGCAATCGATTGGTAATCCAGGCGCCAGCCCTTGTCTTTTTCCCGGGCCCGGGCGCGGTAGCTCCACCAGCTGTAGGATACTTTATCGGGATGCAAATGCCGGAAAGCATCGGTAAAACCGCTGTCAAACCAGCGAGTCAGCCATTTGCGCTCTTCGGGAAGAAATCCCGAACTTTTCTTATTGCGCACGGGATCGTGGATGTCCATCTCGGTATGGGCAATATTGTAGTCTCCCACCACCATTAGATTGGGGTGTTCCTTGCGCAAATTTTCGATCCAATCGAAAAAATCATCCAGGAATCCCTTTTTTAATGTCTGTCGCTCATCGCCGGTGGTGCCGGAGGGGATATAGCAATTCAGGAGTGTCCATTCCGGTTAGTCGGTGCGCTGGATGCGCCCTTCGGCATCGTATTTGTCGATGCCGCAACCCTCTACGACTTGTTCGGGCTCGATTTTGCTGAGGGTGGCCACTCCGCTGTAGCCCTTGCGTTCGGCGGCGTGCCAGTAGATGTGGTAGCCAAGCTCGCGCAGCGGCTCCAGGTCGACCTGTTCGGCCCGGGCTTTAATTTCCTGTAGGCAGATGATGTCGAAGTCCTTCTGGGCCAGCCAGTCGTTAACGCCTTTACGCTGAGCGGCCCGGATGCCGTTGATGTTATAAGTGATGATCGTGGTCGACATGGAGACACGCAGGTTGTTTCGAAAACCGAAAAGCTGCAATTTAATTTTCCCCGGCGGTATTACCAAGTCTGGCCGTAGGAGGTGCGTTGGGTTTCGCCGAGGAGTTCGAGCGCTAGCCCGAACGCCAGGGTAATTCCCGTAGTACCCAGGCCGGTGACGATGCGAACGTGCTCTTCAGTATCGGCTACGAATTCGGTATGTCCGGGTAATTGAGCCACCAGACCGTGCCAGGTTTCTCCGATTTCCCAATTGGGTAATTGAATGATCTTTTTGAGGTGCCGGATAATTAGTTGATTGAGGTGCTGTTTGTCGAAGGGGCTGGGTTCTGCTCCACATTCCCGGCTGTCGCCGAGGGTAATTTCTCCGTAAGGCGTTTGGGCTACCATGGGACTGATTTGCCACTGCAACAGTTTGGGCATTTCGCGGCGGAGGCGTTCGTCGATAAGGCGCAGGCTTTCGCAATGAGCAAAAGCCGGCGTATGACGCATGGCGAGCCCGGAGGCGAGGTTGGGCCCGAGTTGCCAGCCAATGGGCTGGTTCAGGGTGCGCATCATTTGGAGCTTGCACTTGACCAATCCGCTGCGGGCAAACTGATCGGGGTAGAGCGTTTCAAAATCATCTCCGCTGCATACGTAAATCCTACCGGCACGCCACCGTTGCCGGCCGTCGGATAGTTCCGAGCGAGTGATCTCTTTGATGGGGGTCTGGTGGTGGATACGCACGCTCAATTGCTGCACTAGATACCGGTGGATGGCCGTCGTGGCCTCGCGGGGGTTGATATTGACTTCGGTATTGCTCCAAAGGGCGCCTTCGAGACCGACGGGATTGACCGCGCAGCTCTTTTCCACGGTTTGTTCCGGCGTTAGCATTTGGCACTGGTAAGGCCGGTGTCGCACGGTTGCCGCAAATTCTTCGAGTACGTGCAGTTCATCTTCGTGGTAGGCCAGATAAAGGGAACCGCAGGGGTTAGCCCAAAAACCGGCACGCCGGGCCAGGTCGAGCCAGATTTCCCGGGAGCGCATGGCGCGATCGAAGGTGGCCGGGGGTTGCCCGATAGGCCAGACCATCCCAAAATTACGAACGCTCGCCCCCCGGATTTGCCGGTTCCGCTCGAATAGTACGACCCGCTGCCCGCGCCTTGCCGCCACGTAGGCAATGGCTAAGCCGGCAATACCTCCTCCAACAATCGCAATATCGTATTGCTCATCCGTGCTTTGCATGGATTTCAGGCGTTTTGTGATTTCCAAAGGGAATGTCTCCCGGTTCGTAAAAAGGCAAGGTGTAAGGATGCTCCGGAGATGAACCGACTTTTCCGGCTGGCTATACAATGCAAAAGTAGCGCGCACTGCATTCAACAAATCAGCATTCAGCATTAATTTTTTGTAAAAAATCGGCGCCCTGTGCCCTTATTTTTGCTGATTTACAAGGAGCTATAGTCTGCCAACCCAAGATTTATGAATGCTGACTGGCTCTCTTTTTGCGCTTCGCTGGGTTAAAACTACGCCTGCGTTTTTGGCCCCTAAGCCTGCGGTTGGGATCCCGGACTTGGGAGCCGAAAAAATAGCGACTTCCCATTTTCACAAATCCTGACTTGGCAGCCTATAACAATTCATCCCAAGGTTGAACAATTCATCACTATTTTTGCACGCGCCTAAACTATAGTTTGTGCATAAAGGTTTAATCCCTTGAATATATCTCAATAATCGCCTCGGCTCATGAAAAAAAGCACTACCCGCATTTTGGCCATCCTGCTTGCGGTCGTCATTTTCGGTGGCGGAATCTACTGGTTTCAGTACCGTCAGGATCCTGCGCCCGAACCCGAATCTTCCACATCTTCCAAAGAAGAAGCCCAGCCGGTGGCCATGAGCGCCCGACCGGCTACTCCGGTAAAGGCCATGCTCGTGCAACCCGAATCGCTGCGCGACGTCATCTCCGTCAACGGGTCTACCGCTCCCAACGAAGAAGTGACGGTGGCCAGTGAGGTTGCGGGCAAGGTCACCAACATTTTATTCACCGAGGGCCGGTACGTTAGCAGGGAAAAGCCGCTGGTGCAACTCGACACCAATGAGCTGGCCGCTCAGCGGGAGCGCCTGCTGGTGCAGCAGGAACTGACCGGCAACATTGCCGAGCGGATGAAAGGACTGTACGAAAAAGAAGGCGTGAGCTTGCAGGAATATGAAATCGCCAGGGCTGAGGCCGATCAGGTTACCGCCGAACTGAATTTGCTAAAAGTCCAAATCGACAAACGCACCGTCCGGGCGCCCTTCAGCGGCGTATCGGGGCTTAAGCAGGTGAGTGAGGGCAGCTATATCAATGCCGGCGATCCCATCGTCGACCTGGTTAGCACCAATCCCATTAAACTGGACTTTTCCGTTCCCGAAAAATATAGCTCGGCCATTTCCGTAGGCACCCAGGTGCGGTTCACCCTGGATGGCGTCGATGAAGAATTCAAGGCCCGGGTCATCGCTCGCGATCCCAGTATCGATCCGGAAACCCGGACCCTAAAAATACGCGCCGAAGCGCCCAATGCCGATGGTAAAATCCTCCCCGGCGCCTTTGCCCGCGTGCAGGTGGATTTGGAAGAATACGAAGGCGCCATCCTCGTGCCCACCCAGGCGATAGTCCCGGAATTGGGGGGAAAGACGGTTTTTGTTTATCGCGGTGGAGTGGCCCGATCCGTTCCCATCGAAACCGGTATCCGCAACCAGGCTTCCATCCAGGTGCTGGAAGGGTTGCAGCCCGGTGATACGGTCATTACGACCGGCGTGCTCCAAATTCGCTCCGGAGCCGAAGTGGAAATTACCGAACTGACGACGCAGCCCTTTTCCGATTGATCGTCCATTGACCTTTGCAAAATTTTAATTTAATCCGCTGTTGCAATGAGCTTATCCTCACTGAGTATCAAGCGCCCGGTTTTGGCCACGGTAATGTCTATCGTTATCGTCATCTTTGGCCTGATCGGAATGAATTACTTGGGCATACGGGAATATCCCAGTGTGGACCCTCCAATCATTACGGTGTCGACCAGTTACGTGGGCGCCAATGCCGACATCATCGAATCCCAAATCACGGAGCCCATCGAAGAATCCGTCAATGGGATTGCGGGCATTCGATCCATCACTTCCGTGAGCCGCGACGGGCGGAGCACAGTTACCGTAGAATTCAATCTGGAAAATGAGTTGGAAACGGCCGCCAACGACGTGCGCGACAAAGTCTCCCAGGTAGTGCGTAGGTTGCCGGCCGATGCTGACCCACCCGTAGTTTCCAAGGCCGATGCCGACGCTTCCCCCATTATCTTCCTCAACATCCAAAGCGAACAGCGCTCCCTGCTGGAGCTTACCGACATTGCCGACAACGTCTTTAAGGAGCGCCTGCAAACGATCAACGGCGTCAGTGAAATCCGGGTATGGGGATCGAAACGCTACGCCATGCGGTTGTGGCTGGATCCCGACAAACTGGCGGCCTATCAGCTCACGCCACTGGACGTACAGAATGCGCTCCTGCGGGAAAATATCGAACTGCCCTCTGGCAGCGTAGAAGGCGCCGCCACGGAGCTCACGGTGCGCACCCTAGGCCGGTTGTCGGATCCCGAAGAATTCAATGACTTGATCGTCAAAGAAGAAGGGGGCAACATCGTGCGTTTTCGCGATGTGGGTTACGCAGAATTGGGGCCCGAAAACCTGCGAACTGTGCTCAAGCGCGACGGCATCCCCATGGTGGGTAACGCCATCATTCCGCAACCCGGGTCCAACCACATCGAAATTGCCGATGTGTTTTACGATCGCCTGGAACAAATCAAAAAAGACCTGCCATCGGACATCAAGCTGGGTATCGGCTTCGACACCACCGAGTATATTCGCAATTCGATTAGCGAAGTGCAGCAGACCATCTTCATCGCCTTCGGGCTAGTGGTGATGATTATTTTCCTTTTTCTGCGCGACTGGCGAACGTCGGTCATTCCGGTGCTCGTCATTCCCATATCTTTGATCGGGGCGTTTTTCATCATGTACGTGGCCAATTTTTCGATCAATGTACTCACCCTCCTGGGCATCGTACTGGCGATCGGTTTGGTGGTGGATGACGCCATCGTAGTCCTGGAGAATATCTACGCCAAAATCGAGGCGGGCATGCAGCCTATTCAGGCCGCCATGCTGGGCGCCAAGGAAATTTTCTTCGCCGTAATCGCCACTACGGTGGCGCTCGCGGCGGTTTTCATGCCGGTTATTTTCCTACAGGGACTTACCGGGCGTTTGTTCCGGGAATTCGGCATCGTGATTGCCGGCGCGGTCATCATCTCCTCCTTTGTAGCTTTGACGCTGACGCCCATGCTCTCCTCCAAAATCCTAAAGCGCCGGGAGCGGCACAATTGGTTCTACCGGGCTACCGAGCCCTTTTTCCTTTGGCTCACCGGAGGATACCGGAATTTGTTGGAAGCCTTTATGCGGGCGCGCTGGTTGGCTTTCGTATTGATGGTGGGCGCGGGCGCCATGATTTACTACCTCGGCCGGCAGATGCCATCGGAGCTGGCGCCCATGGAAGACCGGGGCCGGATTCGCGGCTTCGCCACCGCCCCCGAGGGCTCGACTTTCGAGTACATGGACCAGTACATGGACACCCTCATTCAGGTGGTGAAAAATGAAGTACCCGAACGCGAAGGCGTCATCTCGGTCACCTCCCCTGGCTTCGGGGCGTCAACTTCGGTTAATTCCGGGTTTTTCTTCATCATCTTAAAAGATAAATCCGAGCGGGAGCGCTCCCAACACAAAATCCTGGAGGATCTTTCTCCCAGGATCAACGCCCTAACCGGCGCCCGCACCTTCCTCTCCGAACCTCAAAGCATCGGTAACACCCGGGGAGGCCTTCCGGTGCAATTCGTCATCCAGGCGCCCAACTTTGAAAAGCTCAAGCAGGTGCTTCCCGATTTTCTCAACCAAGCCCGGCAAGAACCAACTTTCAGCTTCGTAGATGTCAACCTGAAATTCAACAAGCCCGAACTACAGATCAGCATCGACCGGCAAAAGGCGCGCGACCTGGGCATCTCTATGCTCGATGTGGCGCAAACCCTGCAACTGGGGCTGAGCGGCCAACGTTTCGGGTATTTCATACGCAATGGTCAGCAATACCAGGTCATCGGTCAGGTTGAACGCGAAAACCGCAATGAGCCCGTTGACCTGCGTTCCCTCTACGTGCGCGGCAACGACGGGCAAATGGTGCAACTTGACAACCTGGTCAGCCTGGAAGAACAAACCACGCCCCCCACGCTCTTCCGCTTTAACCGCTTCGTTTCGGCCACCGTCTCGGCCGGATTGGTGGACGGGGAAACGATCGGAACGGGTATCGAGACTATGGAAGGCATTGCCGACCAGGTGCTCGATGACACCTTTATTACTTCGCTGACCGGCCCATCGAAAGACTTTCAGGAGAGCTCTTCCAGCTTGAATTTCGCCTTCGCCTTGGCGCTCATCCTTATTTATCTGGTGCTGGCGGCCCAATTCGAAAGTTTTATCGATCCCTTTATTATCATGTTTACCGTGCCCCTGGCTTTGGCCGGCGCCCTGCTGTCGCTCTGGTACTTTGGCCAAACGCTCAACATCTTTAGCCAGATTGGCATTATCATGTTGATCGGCCTGGTGGCCAAAAATGGTATTCTCATCGTAGAGTTCGCCAACCAACGCAAAGAGCAAGGCCTCAGCCGCCTGGAAGCCATTAAGGATGCAGCTGCCGCCCGCTTTCGCCCCATCTTAATGACCAGCCTTTCCACCACGCTTGGCGTACTGCCCATCGCCCTGGCCCTGGGAGCGGGATCGGAAAGCCGGGTATCCATGGGTATTGCGGTAATCGGCGGCCTGTTGTTTGCTACCCTGCTTACCCTCTTCGTGATTCCGGCGATCTACTCCTACCTGTCGAGTAAAATATCCGGCAAGAAAAAAGTGGAACAAGCCCTGCAACGGGAAGAGGCCACCGAAACGGCATTGACGGAGGCTTAGCGGCTATCCATGTTTGACCCCGCCCGGGCCTGCTTCGTGGCAAAGAATAAGATGAACGATAGCCGCTTTTCAACCCGCGATTCGCATGAGCAATTTGGTTGAACACTTTAAACGAGGCAAATGCAGATCATTTGCCTCGTTTTTTTTAGTATTGCGAAATCTCCTTCCCGTTGTAATACACCTTTAACATTGGCGCTTTATCTTCGCTGACAAAATTCCAAACAAAAATCATATTTGAAATGAAAAAATCTTTACTCTGCTGTTTCCTAGTGCTTTTTGTGCTTCTAGGATCAGGGATGTTATTTTCCCAGGACATGTCGCTGCAGTACGTCTCCACCTACCATACAGGAGTATTTGACGAGGGGGCTGCGGAAATTGCCGCTTACGATGCGGCCAACGCCCGGCTTTTCTTTACCAATGCCGACGCCAATACGGTTCAGGTACTGGATATTGCCGATCCCAATAACCCGATGCTGCTCAATACCATCCAGATGGATACCTACGGAGATGGCGTCAACAGCGTTGATGTGTTCGGCAATTTGGTCGCTCTGACCGTAGAGGTGGAAGATGCGCAGGGGCAGCAGCCCGGAAAAGTCGTATTCTTCAATACGGAGGGCGTTTTCCAGGCGGAGGTGCAGGTCGGCGCCCTGCCCGATATGGTGACGTTCACCAACGACGGCGCCAAAGTACTGACCGCCAACGAAGGAGAACCCAACGATGATTACGATTTCGATCCCGAAGGATCGGTGAGCATCATTGACCTGGCCGGTGGTCCGGCCAACGCTGCCGTAACGACGGTCGGCTTCACCGCCTTCAATGGGCGGAAAATGTCCCTTATCAACCGCGGCATCCGCATCTTTGGTCCCGACGCCACAGTCGCCCAGGACCTTGAACCCGAATTTATCACCGTTACGCCCGATAACCAGTTTGCCTACGTATCCTTGCAGGAGAATAACGCCCTGGCGGTGATCGATTTGAACAGCGAAGCATTGGTGGAACTCCTTCCGCTGGGATACAAAGACCACCTGCGCGGCAGCCCCTTCCTGGAGGAACTCCTGATCAATGAGCAGATCGACCTGCCCGCGCTGGGCACACCCACCTACGATGGGGGGCAGCCCACCATCTTCCTCGGCGGCTTTTCCGGGCTGTATTTTGATCCCACCGAATCCGACGAAAATAACTACGTCTTTTACACCATTCCCGACCGCGGCCCCAATGCCTCCCAAGTCGATCAGGAAAACGCCGTTCAGGCCACTAACGGTCAACCCGTTTGGGCGGCTTTGCGTCCTTTTAAACTGCCCAGCTACCAGGCGCGGATTATCAAGCTCAACGTAGATCCAACCACCAACACGGTTACCCAAATTGATTCCATCCTATTGGGCCGTATGCAGAACGATCAGGTGGTGCCGATTACCGGCGTCAGCAACATCGATACCGGCTTTGATGAAACAACCGGAGACCTGCTGGCCGTAGACGAAATTCCCGTCACTTTTGTCGACTCCTCCACCCAGTTTCGCAACGCCGAATACCGGGATACAGTCAATAATGTGGACTATGCCGCCCTCAATCCCGATCCTTTCGGAGGCGACATGGAAGGCATCCTGCGGGACGAGAACGGCGATTTCTGGCTTTGTGATGAATACCGGCCCTCCATTTACCATTTCTCCGCCGATGGGATGATGATTAATCGCTTTGTACCCGATAATACTTCCCAGCTGAGCGCCCTCCCTCTAGGCGAGGG
>CAYWHT010000019.1:9729-16693 GCA_964458135.1 uncultured Saprospiraceae bacterium
TCCCGATAGCAGCATCATCTACGCCTTCATGCAGAGCCCCATGGATAATCCCAGCAGCGAAGCCACCCGTAATAAGTCGGACGTCATTCGCATTCTGGGTATCCGCCCTGACGGCACGCCGGTGCGCGAGTACGTTTATCTGCTCGAAAACAACCGCAATTACAATGGCTTTGGCCAGGGCCGCGTCGATAAGATCGGCGACGCCGTTTACCTCGGCAATGGCCGTTTTATGGTGTTGGAGCGCGACTCCAGTACGCCCGACGATGGCAATACCGGCAAGAAGTACGTCTTCGAAATTTCGCTAGAAGGAGCCACCAACATCCTCGGCGCCGAGCTTTCCGCCAAAATGGATACGACGGGAGCCAATGACAAAACCCTGGAGATGATGACGGCCGACGACCTGGCCGCCGCCGGCATCCAGCCGGTCAATAAAACCAAGGTGCTCAACCTGCCCTCCCTGGGTTACCTGCCCAGTGATAAGGCCGAAGGCCTGGCGCTGCTGCCAGACGGCGGCCTCGCCGTACTGAATGATAACGACTTCGGTTTGGCCGGCGCCGGGATCACCGATAACAGTGCGCTGGGCATCATTCGCTTTAATGATGACTATGGTTTTGATGCGAGCGGCGATGATGGCGGCATCAATATCATTCCCCGGCCGAGCCTGGGAATGTTCCAACCCGACGCCATCTCCAGCTTTTCCGTGAACGGTCAGAACTTCCTCATTTCCGCCAATGAAGGAGACGCGCGCGAGTACGAAGGTACGCCCGGATTCATCGAAGAGACGGATGTAGAAGACATCTTTCTCGATCCGAATGACTTTGACGATGTCAACGACCTGCAAGCCGACGCCAACCTGGGGGGCTTAGCGATTACCAACACCCGGGGAGATATTGACGGCGACGGCTTGTTCGACCGCCTTTTCTCCTACGGGGCGCGTTCCTTCTCCATCTGGGATCAGTATGGCAATCTGGTGTTCGACAGCGGCGATGATTTCGAACAAATTACCGCCGAAAGGTTTCCCGCCGATTTCAATACCGACAACGACGAGAACGATCCCGAAGGCCGCAGCGACAACAAAGGCCCCGAACCCGAGGCGATCACCGTAGCGGCCCTGGAGGGCGAACTCTACGCCTTCGTCGGCCTCGAACGCATCGGCGGCGTCATGGTGTATAATGTGTCGAATCCTGCCGCACCGCAATTCGTGCAGTACATCAACAACCGCGACTTCTCCGCCAACGTGGAGACGATGGCCGCCGGCGATCTGGGCGTAGAAGACATCGTGTTCATTCCGATGGATGAGAGCCCGGTTGCTAAGCCGCTCGTCGTCACCGCTAATGAAGTCAGCGGAACGGTCTCCATTTTCTCCATCGGAGAATTTGTGGATGTGGAGGATGTGCAAGATCCGGTGAGTACCTGGCGTGTTTTTCCCAATCCGGTTAGCGAGGTATTGTTTACCAATCAGGTTTCCGATTACGAGGTGTTCACCACCGTGGGGCAGCGCATGCTGACGGCGCAAAACACCAACCGCATCAACCTGGCGAATTTGCCGACCGGCGCCTACATCGTAAAGGATGTACGGACTAATCGTTCGAAGCTGGTTACCAAACGGTAGTTGGCCGGCTATAAAATATCAGTTGAGTTTTACGTTGTCGAAAAGCCGCAAGCACCGATGTTTGCGGCTTTTCGTTTTCCGGCCCTGCATCGGGGCCGGCCCAGCTATCTGCGAACTTCCACCTGATGCTACAGTCCGCCAATCCAAAATTTGTGATTGCTGACTTGCTCTTTTTAGCTGCGCCATAATTTCACAAATCCTGGGTTGTTGGGCTATAAATTTATCGTAGTTTTCGGCCTTTAAAACTTTCCGACTATGGCTGGCAGCATCCGCAAGCGGGTGGCTACTCGAACAATATGGAAATTACTACTGGGGCTGGGAGTACCGTTGATACTGTTGTTCCTGCCCCTGGACCGGTATCCCCTGGAAGGCTTAACGCTGGTGGAGCGCCGCACCATCGCCATTTTTGCATTAGCCGCTTTGTTTTGGGTCTTGGAACCCATTCCGATTTATGCGACCTCGGTTCTGATTATCGTCCTGGAACTGATCATGATCTCGGATAGTGCGCTATTGCCTTTCCGTGACGATTCGGAGGAAGCGTTGGGGACGCTGGTTTCGCATGCGCGCATTATGGGCGCCTTTGCTTCTCCCATCATCATGTTGTTTATCGGTGGTTTTTTTCTGGCGATGGCGGCCACCAAATTCCGCCTTGACTTGAATTTGGCGCGGGTGTTATTGCGGCCTTTCGGCGACAAACCTGCTCTGGTCATGGCGGGCTTGATGGGCGTTACGGCGGTATTTTCCATGTTCATGAGCAATACGGCTACTACGGCCATGATGTTATCCATTCTCTTGCCCATCCTGCAACTGCTGGATCCGGGAGACCGAGGGCGTACGGCGCTGGCCTTGTGTATACCCGTAGCGGCGAACATTGGGGGGATCGGCACCCCCATCGGCACGCCTCCCAACGCCATTGCGCTCAAATACCTGGAGGGCGCCTACGCCATCAGCTTTAGTGAATGGATGGCTTTCGGTCTTCCCTACGTTCTGCTTTTGCTGGTGTTGGGGTGGGCATTGCTGCTGCGTTTATTTCCCTTCGATTCGCAAAGGCTCCATCTGGAAGTTAAGGGTCGTTTTATGCGCAACCGGAAGGCGATGGTGGTGTACATTACTTTTGCGGTGACGATATTGTTGTGGTTGACGGATTTTCTCCACGGCATGAATGCCTACGTGGTGGCGATGATTCCAGTGGCCGTTTTTCTAGCGAGTGGGGTCATCAATAAAGAAGAGCTCAAAAAGCTCAATTGGGATGTGCTCTGGCTGGTGGCCGGGGGTATTGCCTTGGGCATTGCCCTGGATCGCAGCGGGTTGGCGGTTCATCTGGTGGAGAGTGTGCCCTTTGAATCGTATTCTCCCTACGTTATTTTGGGAGTTGTGGGCGTCCTTTCGGCACTGATGGCCAACTTTATGTCCAATACCGCTACGGCTAACTTACTGCTGCCCATCATGGCGGCTTTGGGCGCCAGTTTGTCAAGTCTGGAAGCCATCGGCGGCATGCCGGCTTTACTGGTGGGCGTCGCCCTAGCCTCTTCCATGGGGATGGCTTTACCCATCAGTACGCCTCCCAATGCGCTGGCCCACGCCACCGGGGAAATACAGACAGCATTTATGGCCCGGGTGGGCGTTATTTTGGGGGTGTCGGGGCTCATTCTGGTTTTCGGCTTGTTATTCATTCTTCGCTGGGTATCCTTTTTTTAGAGCTTAATGGGAGTTTGTAGGCCAAAGGGCAAGCCCTCAACAAGCTCTTAGCCAATTAAGTTTTTGCCATGGAACAAATCGACTGGGTCAAAGCACATTATTTTTCGGATACTGCGCGGCAGCGCCAACTGGAAGCCGGTCAAACCTTGCTTCAGCCCGGGCAATATAACGACCGCCTGTACCTCGTCTTGGAGGGCATGCTGGTTGGGTACATCGAAGATGCTTCGGGCGAGCGTTTTGAGATTTTCCGCGCCGGCCCCGATAATTTGGTGGGCGCTTACAGTTTTTTCGCCAATAACAACCGCAGTTATTCCACGGTATTGGCGGAGTCTCTCAGCCGGGTCGCCTTCATCGACCGGGAGGATCTGGAACGCGATGAACACTACACTGCATTTGCCGCCCAGATCCTGCCGGTGGTGGTCAACGAGATTTATATCCGGCAATTGTTGGCGCAACGCCTAAGCATCGAACGCCACGAAGCGATGCGGCGTCTCAACCAGGCGGAAAAGATGGCTACCCTCGGGCAAATGGCGGCCGGCCTCGCCCACGAGCTCAATAACGCATTGGGCGTCATCCAAAAGAAAGCCGAATGGCTGTCGACCCGTATTTCCGAATACGTGGAAGAACACGATCGCCAGGGCTATTATCCGGTATTTCGGCGGGGGTTGGAATCCGGGCACGCCCTTTCCAGCCAGGAGTTGCGACTGCGCCGGCGAGAACTGGAATCGAAGTACAAGCTGCCGAGTCGCATTGCCCGCAGCCTGGCCAGGATTGAGATTACCGACGAAGAAATGCAACAGTACGGCAGCCGCATCCGGGAGCATGCCGACCAGCTCAACTACTACTACGAAACGGGGCTCGCCCTGCACGATATGCGCATTGCCACCAACCACGCCTGCCGGGTAGTGGATTCGGTGCGGGTGCTCGGCTCAGCCCACCACGGTGAGCCAAAACCCACCAATATCAACAGCACCATCCGCGAAGCCCTAACCTTACTGGAAAACCCGCTCAAGGGAATCGATCTGCAATTGGAAATGGAAGAATTGCCGCCGGTTTCGGCTACGGCCAGCGATTGGGTGCAAGTGTGGGTCAACATCATCAACAATGCGGCGGAGGCCCTGCACGCTAGTGACCAGCACCATCCCCAGATCATCATCCGTACCCAAAAACGAGACCACCACCTGCGGGTAGAAGTCGAGGATAATGGCCCCGGCATACCGGAAGAATTACAGGAAAAAATTTTCCAGCCCAACTTTAGCACCAAAAAAGGAGGGCTTACCTTTGGCTTAGGACTCGGGCTTTCCATTGTGCAGCGAATTGTGGAGGCTCACGATAGCCGGATCGACCTGGAAAGTGAAGCCGGAAAAACCTGCTTCGGCATTGATATTCCGCTGCGATAAAACCGCGCCTTATGGACCGGCTCTATATTCTATGCATCGAAGATCAACGGGAAGTACTCAACGCTATCGTGGAGGAGCTCTCGGCTTTTGAAGACGCCTTCCTCATCGAAGAATGCGAATCGGCCGCCGAAGCCGAAGAGTTGCTGGAAGAGATCGAAGCGGAAGGTGATCACCTGGCCTTAGTGATCTCGGATCACGTCATGCCGGGAAAAAGCGGGGTAGACTTTTTAATTGAATTGGAAAAAGACGAGCGCTTCGAAGCCAGTCGGAAAATATTACTCACTGGCCTGGCCACCCATCAGGACACTATTAAAGCGATCAACTGGGCCGCCATTGATCGCTACATTGAAAAGCCCTGGAGCTCGGAAACCCTCCTGCGTTATGTCAAAGAATTACTCACCGAATACCTGATCGAGCGGGGAATCAATTACCAGCCTTATCTTCCACTCCTGGATCAGGCCACGCTCTACGAACTCCTGCGGCGAGGATGAGCCCATTTGTGCTTCCTTATGCGTACCTTAGCATCCACAAACATAATCTCTTCTTAAAATGGAATCGCAAATCCAGCTCCAGAAAGGGCTCAGTTACCCTCTGGGCGCTACCGTGCAGCAGGATCCACCGGGCGTCAACTTTTGCCTGTTTAGCAAAAACGCCGAGGCGGTGGAGTTACTGCTTTTCGATCGCGAAGACCATCGACGACCTACCCATACCATCCGGCTGGATCCTCAAGTCAATAAGACATTCTACTACTGGCACTGCTTTATTCCAGGATTGGAGCACGGCCAGGTTTACGCCTACCGGGTCTTCGGGCCTTACGAACCGGAGCGGGGCTTGTTATTCGATGGGCAAAAAACGTTGCTCGACCCCTACGCCCGCGCCGTTATCAGTGAAACTTACGATCGAAAGGCGGCCTCGCATCCCGGCGATAATTGCGCCCAGGCTTTTAAGGGGATCGTCGTGGATCCCGACCGGTACGACTGGGAGGAGGACCGGCCCCTTTACATTCCTTTCCGCCGATCGGTGATTTACGAATTGCACGTGGGTGGATTTACCAAGCACCCCAGCTCCGGCCTGCGGGCCGAATGGCGGGGTACTTACCGGGGGCTGGTGGAGAAAATTCCGTATCTGAAAGCATTGGGCGTCACCGCCGTAGAGCTTCTTCCCGTGCAGCAATTCGACACGCAGGATACCCCCTCCGGCTTACCGAATTATTGGGGATACGCCCCCGTGGGCTTTTTCGCTCCCCATACAGACTACGGCGTATCCGACGATCCGCTTGAAGTTTTGGACGAATTCCGGGACATGGTCAAGGCCCTGCACCGGGAGGGAATCGAGCTCATTCTCGATGTCGTCTTTAACCATACGGCCGAAAATGATTTGGAAGGCCCCACTTTCTCCCTGCGGGGCATCGAAAACCGCGCTTATTATATGCTGGAGGAAGGAAAGCCGGGCGAGTACAAAAACTTCTCGGGAACGGGAAATACCCTTAACGCCAATCATTCCATCGTGCGCCGCATGATTCGCGACTGTTTGCGCCGCTGGGTTTCGGAAATGCATGTGGATGGGTTTCGCTTTGATCTGGCGTCGGTGTTGTCGCGCGCCGAAGACGGGCGCCCCCTGGAAAATCCGCCCCTGTTGTGGGAAATCGAATCCGATCCGGTACTGGCTTCCACCAAGATCATCGCCGAAGCCTGGGATATCGAACAGTACCAACTCGGCCGGTTCATCGGGGATAAATGGGCGGAATGGAACGGGAAATACCGCGACGATCTGCGGCGCTTCCTGAAAGGCGATGACGGCCTGGTGGAATCGGTGGCCGACCGGATCATCGGCAGCCCCAACTTATTCAATGACCCAAAGCGTAATCCCAGCCGGAGCATCAATTTTGTAACCTGCCACGACGGCTTTACGCTCAATGACCTGGTCTCTTACAACGAGAAGCACAACGAGGCCAACGGAGAAAACAATCAAGACGGAACCGACGACAACGCCAGTTGGAACTGTGGCGTAGAGGGCCCTACCGATGATCCCGAAATCAATGCCCTGCGCCGGCGCCAAATCAAAAATTTCCTCACCCTGCTGTTTATTTCTCAGGGCACGCCCATGCTGCTCATGGGGGATGAGGTGCGGCGAAGCCAGCGTGGCAACAACAACGCCTACTGCCAGGATAACGAGATCAGCTGGATGGACTGGGGGCAGGTGGAACGGGAAAAAGATTTGTTGCGTTTCGTACAAAACTTGATCGGGCTCAACC
>CAYWHT010000020.1:0-16606 GCA_964458135.1 uncultured Saprospiraceae bacterium
CGCCAAAAGACACTGCCAAAGCGCAAAATTACTTATTACACAGTGTACTAGCTTGCAGGCTGTTCTTGCCAAATTTTGGGAGCTTGTTTGGATGTGGCTTCCGGAGTAAATCCCAGCAAGCTCTCTAAATATCTTTTCTGACCTGTTTTTAACACCTCATTCCATGAATGCTACTGCCGGTCAACCTCTTGCCGTTCAAAAAAAAATCGTCAGCGCATCTATTCCATTGACTTCATGCGTGGAATAGTGATGATGCTCATGGTTTTGGACCACGCGCGTTTCTTCTTTTATTACGGTTCGTTTTTATCCGATCCGCTCGATCTGGAAACCACCACTCCCGCTTTGTTCCTCACCCGCTGGATCACCCACTTGTGTGCGCCGGTTTTTGTGTTGCTCGCCGGGTTATCGGTTTACTTGAACCAGGCTAAAATACAAAACCCCTACCCACTGTCCCGGTTGTTATGGACGCGCGGCCTCTGGTTGATTGCCCTGGAATTTGGGGTCATTACCTTTGCCTGGTTTTTCGATCCGCGATACCAGTTTTTCAATGTGCAGGTTATTTGGGCGATTGGCGCTTGTTTTGTCTTGTTTGCTGCGTTGGTTCGGTTACCCGTTTCGGTCGTTATCGGTTTGGGGGCCGCTATCGTTCTGGGACATAATTTGGTATCGGGTGTTGCTTTCCAGTCCAAATGGCTACAGGACATTTGGATCTTCGGCATGTCGCACGGCACGACCCTGATCGCCGACAAACTCATGGGGGTCTACTATCCGGTGGTCCCTTGGTTGGGCATCATGGCGTTAGGCTATGGGCTGGGTGCGCTGTACACCGGGGACGCAAGCCCATCACCCGCAGAACGCCGTCGCTATTTACTCTGGGTCAGCCTGGCTTTTTTACTGGCTTTTGCCGTTTTGAGGGGGATCAACGGGTACGGAGACCCGGCGCCCTGGTCCTCCCGGGATGCTCCCGTAATGACCCTGCTTTCCTTTATTAACGTGACCAAATATCCGCCTTCTTTATTGTTTACGCTGGTCACCCTGGGCATAGCCGGTTTGGGGCTCTGGGCGTCCGACCGTATCCGGTTGCGGGGCTTTTCCCGAATGATAATCACCTTCGGCCGGGTGCCGCTTTTCTTTTATATTTTGCACTTGTTTCTGGTGCACGGTCTGGCCCTGATCGGGGCCTGGATCGACGGTCATCCGCTGAAACTAATGGTGATCACCCCGGCGACCTTCCAAAAACAAACCCTGCTGGATTACGGGTTTCCCTTATGGGTGGTTTATGCGGTCTGGATACTGGCGGTGGCCATATTGTACCCCCTATGCCGGTGGTACCAGGCCTACAAAATGGCCCATCCGGAGAAATGGTGGTTAGGGTATTTGTGATTTTTAGAACTTATTTGGAATTTACTTTCGAGGCTATTCCCGAAAGCCCCTATCGGGCTGACGGTAGATGTTTCTTCTATTTCGGATAATTAAGATAAAAATGGAAAAATTAAAAAAATGCATTGCGGAACAAATTATTATTGGGCAAAAAGCCTTGAACAGAATTTTGCATTCCTTTGAACCGGCGGAGCTTTCAAAAGGAAAATTTTTTCTTGAGTCTGGGAAAATTTGTCAACAAATGGCTTTTATCGAGTCCGGTTATCTAAGGATGTATGACATTTCAGATGGAAAAGAAATAACCCTTTGGATTGGCGGCAGTGGAACGTTTATTACCTCACTTTCCAGTTTTATTTTTCAAACCCCCAATTTCTGGAACATTCAGGCGGTAACGGATTCCAAAATTTATGTTTTAAACAGGGATAAGCATTTTCAATTATTCAAGCAAGAGCCCAAGTGGCTGGAATTTGATAATATATTATTAGCGCGCTCATTTGCATTACTGGAACAAAGAATGTTTTCCCACCTACACACAACCGCCCAGGAACGATTGGAAAAACTTCTGCAAGAAGAACCGTCGCTTTTCAATAACGTCCCCTTACAATACATTGCCTCCATGTTGGGTATTACAGCCGGTTCTTTGAGCAGATTACGAAAAAATTTAAGCCAATCGATTTCTTAGCATTTGTGAAGTGTTTTTCGGCTCAATCCAGGGATTTTTGTCAAAAAGCTTGACAAAATGAATACACTTCAGTCTTCCCTAAGAACGAATGCCATATTCTCAGGCCTGACGGGTTTGGTGTTGATAGCTTTGAACAGGCAGATTGCTCAAATATTTGGAACTGAGAACAACACGGTCTTTTGGGTAATCGGTATACTGCTCGTATTTTTCGCCGGCACCATAATTTACGAAATACGAAAACAACGAACGCTCGCCACACTATGGATCATCATCCAAGATTTGTTGTGGGTCATAGGCAGTACAGTGCTGCTGGTTTTTAACCCGTTTGCCGTTTCACTTATCGGACTATTGCTTATCGGTGTTGTTGCGGTGATAGTACTTTATATAGCGATTAACCAAGCAAATGCTTTAAAGCTAGTAGATAATAACCCGGAAAAGGAAGGTAAACGATGGAAATTTGAACGAGTTGTCGAATCGGACAAACAAACCACTTGGCAACTCATTTCAGATATCGGTAATTATGCCCTGTTCGCACCAAACATCGATAATGTCACTATCCTCTCGGGCCAGGGAAAAGGAATGGTGCGCACCTGTTCTCACGGAAAGGACACTTGGGCGGAAACTTGTACGCTGTGGTCGGAATATGAAGGATATGCCTTTACGGTCCATACCGGGGAACCTGATTATCCATACCCTTTCAAATTTCTGAACGGCTATTGGGGGGTTGAAGAAGTGGATGCTTCCACGACTAAAATAGTTATGCAATTTGATTTCCAGTATAACAAACCCATTCAAAAAATAATTATTCATCCTTTTTTTCGGACTAAGTTTTTTAAAATTGTAGAGAAATTATTGGATAATTGGCAAAAGGAACTCGAAGAGATAAGTAGCTACCGTCAACAAAATATGTACGACAAGGCGCCCTGATCTACTTTGCATTCCCTTATTTACGTATCCTTGCCGATAACCACCAACCGGCAACCATTACCCGGGCGGCGGTATAAGACCCGGGCGTCAAATTTTACTCCGCCCGCGGGGCTGGCATTTTCACCTCGATATGAGTTTCCATAAAACGGAGAGCAAAAACCCGTCGGAATAATTCAAAATCCAAACCGCACCCCCTTCCAAACCTCCGGAATCAACGGCTGCAAATCCGCATAAAGCATTCGAAGGTTTTGCAACCGGTCCGGGGAGGCCTGGAATTGATCGAGGTAGTGCTGCAGGGTTTCCAGCAAGGATTTGCGCAGACAAATCCCTTCCTTGTACTGGGCGACCTTCATAAAGATGGGGATGGTGGGCAAGTATCCGGCCTTTACGGCGTAGCCCCGGTCGCGTTCCGGTAGCTGGTGGCGTTGGGTTATCTTGAGCAGCTTCTCGTAACGGCCCAGGTGCAAGAGCGCCTCGAAGTAAACCGAAAAAAACAGGTGCCAGCGGTACTCCAGCACTTCCTTCTGGTAGGCGCGCAAAAACGTATCGCCGTAGCCTTCGGCATTGCGGTACAGGCCGTTTTTATTGAGCGCCTGCATGTAAAAAGCCACGAAGCCGATGCGGTTGTGGATATTCTTGGTTGCCTTCATGTCGGGGGCGGCCCGGCGCATCAGCTCCAGGGCCTCCTGGTGGCGGTGGCGCCGCAAGAGCACGGCGCAGAGATTGTTGACGTAGAGGATATAGTCGTGGTTCTTTTCGCGCACCGAAAGGTAACCGTAATAAATAGCGCGGTCGTACTCCTTGAGTCGGGAATGCAGGATCAGGCGGTTGGTGTAATAGTTGAGCAGGATGCGTTTGGAATAATATTTCCCCCGGGAAAACTGCCCGTCGAGATAATCCATCTTTTCCTCCAGGCTATTGGATTTTCGGTAGTTGAAGCTGATAAACGTCAAGCGCACCAGGGCCAAATAGCGTTTGATGCCTTCGAGTCGTTCATCATAAAAAACTTCATTGAGCCAACGCTCCCATTGAATGGATTCCGTGGCGTTGCGGGAGTATTGCTGTACAATATCGTAGGTAGCCCGCCGCAGCTTTTCATCTATCTCCTTGGAAAGGCAATAATCTTCGCGGTAGCGGTTGAGAAAATCGTCGGTGAGCTGGTAATCGGAAAAGCGCAGGCGGATGAGCAAAAAGTGGCGGTACTGCTCCACCAACTCGTAAAACTTGGAAAAGAAAAAGGCCGGGTGCTCGTACTGCCGGATGGCTTTGAGCAATTGTTTCTCCTCGCTGAGCTGAATGGCGTCCGTCATGATCTTGCGCTCCGTATCGATCATCCATTCAAAGTGACGATCTACGTCGATGGCCGCCAAACGGTCCTGAATCCAGTTTTTGAGGTGGGAGTACTTCCGCTTGTCGATAGAAATATCGTAAGGGGTAAACTGATCGATGTGCTGGCAATTGTAATGCACCCGCTCCAAAATGCCCAACTTGACCCGGTCGTCAAACTGCTGTACCGACAGCAGGTAGGCGGTCTCCTGCGGCAACAGCTTATTGGCGAATTCCGTAAATTTTTGCAATTGCCGTTTCATGAGGGAATTGAATCGTTGATTTGTTAAACTTCCGCAGGACGATTTACCTGGAAAGGAACACCCTCGGCCCACTTCCTGATTTCCCCCTGCCCACCTCCCCTCCTCAACTCCTCAACTCCTCCACTTCTCTCACTTCCCAAAGGAATATCCTACATTTCCCCCTAAACTCCATCACCTGTCACGGTTAAGCAACGCGGGCCGGAGGCCCACTTTCCGGGTGCGGTGGTTGCTCGTGGTGGTGGTAAATGTTCTTGGCATTTTTGCGAAGCGCTTAGCGCTCATTCCAAGGAAAAAACGCGATTTCCCCCTGCCTACCTCCCCTTCTCAACTCCTCCCCTCCTCAACTCCTCCACCTTCCAAAGGAAAAACGCGATTTCCCCCTGCCCACCTCCCCTCCTCAACTCCTCAACTCCTCCACTTCTCCACTCCTCCACTCCTCCACTTCTCTCACTTCCCAAGAAAACATCCTGCATTTACATCACCAAGCCCCCATCCACACTCAAAGTCGTTCCCGTAATAAAAGAAGCCTCATCGGAAGCCAGAAAGAGGTAGGCGTTGGCGATTTCCACGGGCTCCCCCAGCCTTCCGAGAGGGGTTTTCTGCCGCAGGTCATCCAACACGTTTTCCGGCACGGTGGCCATCATTTCGGTATTGATGAAACCCGGGGCGACGGCGTTGACGGTGATGCCCTTGCGGCCAAGCTCGCGCGCCCAAACTTTGGTCATGCCGATGACGCCGGCCTTGGTGGCCACGTAATTGGTTTGACCGAAATTACCGTAGATGCCTACGACCGAAGCGGCGTTGAGGATGCGGCCGCCGCCGTTTTCGGCCATAATCGGGTAGACCGCTTTGGTGCAGTTGAACACCCCCGTCAGGTTGACGTCGATGACCTGCTGCCATTGTTCTGGGCTCATCTTCTTAAGCGAGGCGTCGCGGGTGATGCCCGCATTGTTGACGAGGATGTCGATGCGGCCAAAGTCGTCGCGCACTTGCTGCATGGCCTTGCTGACGGCGCTGAGCTCGGTGGTGTTCACCTGGTAGAAGCGCACGCGCCCCGTGGCGTTGCCCAATTCCACGGATAAGGCCCTGCCGGCCTCCGCGTCGATATCCCAGATGGCGACCGAGGCGCCCTCCTCAAAAAACCGGATGGCGGTCTGCTTGCCAATCCCTTTGGCGCCCCCGGTGATGACGGCCACTTTATGGTTTAGTCTTTCCATTAGTTATACTTTTTGCGGGTTGCTGCTTAATGTGGTTTGCCCCAAAATTAGGGGTTACCCGCTTCGAAGTATAAAATTTTGCAAATGGCCACCAATTCTTATAGCATTGACTATGAGAATTTACATAGGAAAATTATTATTTAATAACCTTATTATCAGTAAATTAAACAATTTTTATTAAGGGGTCGACAATTGCTTAAAACTAAGCCGGATTCTCCTACTCGCCAACTGCTTTTAAGATTATTTTTGCAAATAACCCAATTCAACAAAATTATGTATTTCAAACACCTCATCGGCGCAATCGGCGCTTGGCTGTTATGCCTACCGCTCCTCGCCCAGCAGTACGAATCTATGGAAGCCATTCCCTACCCTTACTCCGTTGAAAAAGTCGCACTAAACGATAGCCTGGAAATTGCCTACGTGGATGAAGGGCAGGGCGACAAGACTTTATTGTTTGTTCACGGCCTGGGTAGCTACCTCAAGGCCTGGCAACGAAATATCGATTCGCTGCGGAGCAACTACCGCTGCATCGCCATCGATCTGCCCGGTTACGGGAAATCAAGCAAAGCGCAGTATGATTTTAGTATGGACTTTTTCGCGGAAGCGATCGCCGGGCTGGTCCACGAACTGGAACCGCAAAACCTCACCCTGGTCGGGCACTCCATGGGCGGACAAATCGCCCTGACCTACGCCCTAAAATACCCGGAAAGCCTGGAGCAACTCATCCTCTTTGCTCCCGCCGGACTAGAAACGTTCACCCCCCAACAGCAGCAGTGGCTGGAAAGTGTTTACACCCCAGCTTTCGTCAAGAACACCCCCGATACTCAGATCGTCAAAAACTTCGAGCTCAACTTTTTCGACCTGCCCGATAACGCGCGCTTTATGATCGAAGACCGCTTGGCGATGCGGTCAACGAAAGAATACGATTACTACTGCAGGATGATCCCCCGCTGTATGCAGGCCATGCTCCGCGGCCCGGTCTACCAAGAACTTCCGGAGATCAAAACCCCTACCCTGCTCCTCTTCGGTGAAGAAGACGCCCTCATCCCCAATAAATATCTCCATCCCGAACTGACGACCGAAAAAGTAGCCCAAATTGGAATGGACCAACTACCTAACTGCCAAATTCAAGTGCTCCCCAGAGCCGGTCACTTCGCACAGTGGGAAGCGGCAGCACTTGCGAACCAGGCGATTCGCAATTTTTTGGATCAGTAAAGTCAACCCCATCCAAAAAATGATTTAAGTAATTGATATTCAGAGTTCTAATTTTTAAAATCGGTCTTTAGCCGCCCTTTAGTCTAGCCTTCCTTTTTACACCACGGGGCTGAACCTTAATGTCTGGATCAGTACATTCGTTAACCAAATTAATTATCAACAACCCCCTTTTACGGGGTAAAAGATTTGGCAGTAACTCTTTTTTACCATTAAAAAGACCACTCTAAAACCTAAAAAAAGCTCCGTTTATGAAAAATTTGCTTACGCTAATCATGCTGGTCCTGTTTGCCATTGGCGGCTACGCGCAACAGGCGACCCTCACCGGTATGATAAACGATAGGGATGGAGAGCCTTTGATTGGGGCCAACGTGACCATCAAGGGCACGGCCAAGGGTACGGCTACCGATATCGACGGCCGGTATACCTTAATGCTCGATCCGGGCTCCTACACGATCCTGGTCACCTACACCGGCTTCAACAACCAGGAGGAAGACATCACCGTAGGGGCTGGCGAAAACCGCAACCTGGACTTCACACTACAAGAGGGCATCCTTTTCCAGGAGGTCGTGGTTTCCGGCTCCAAAAAAGCCGAGAAGCTGACCGAGAGCCCAGCTACCATCGAGACGGTTCTGGCCGACGAAATCGAAGAATACGCCGGCAACGCGGCCGAACTGATCGCCCGGCAGAAAGGCATCGACTACTTCCGCGCGGGCGTGGCGGTGCCAGCTTTCAACATCCGCGGCTTCAACTCCAACTTTAACTCGAAAAACCTGCAAGTCAACGACGGGCGCTTTTCCAACCTGATCGCCACGGGCCTCCCCTTCGGTCCGCTCAGCACGGTCGTCAAGGAAGATATCGAGCGCTTCGAGGTCATCCTCGGCCCCAACGCGACCCTCTACGGGCCCAACGCCCACAACGGCCTCATCAACACCATCACCAAAGATCCGCGCCGTTACCAGGGCACCACCTTTGCGGGCAACGCCGGGGCCACGGGTGACGGGGACGGGTTCTACAGCGCTCGCTTGCGGCACGCCCAGGTGCTGAGTGATAAATTCGCTTTTAAGCTAACCGGCGAATATACGGCCACCCAGGAATTCGAATGGGCCGACTCCGTATTCATCGACCGCGTAGGCGCCTTTGACGAAAACGGCGACCCCATCCCCGACGGGCAGGCGGAAGGATACGAGGAGCTCGAGCTCGATCGCGACGTAGACTTTGCCAAAACCGAAGGCGAGTTCATCTTTAGCCCCAACAACGATATCGACATTACGCTCAAAGGAGCCTTCAGCAACACCAACTACCTCACGGCAACCAACGAAGGCCGCAATCAGATCCAGGACTGGAAGATCTTCTACGGGCAACTCAAGCTCAAATCCGACCACTGGTTCGCCCAGGTCTACCACACGGGCAGCTCCACCGACAGCACCTACTCCATCGACGAACGCACCAAGCAATACTACCGCGGCATCGACGCCGGCCTGAGCGATGCCGAAGCCCGCGGCGCCTTTTCCTACGCCAGCGGCGCCCTCTTCGCCGATGCCTCCAACCGCTGGAACGCCGAACTACAGTACAACAACACCTTCGGCAACCTGGAAATCATCGGCGGATTGCAATGGCAAAACGACCGCGCCAATAGCCAGGGCACCTACCTGATCGAAGACGACGCCAACGAATTCTACAACGGCGACGCCATCGTGGTCAACCAGGTCGGTGGCTACGGCCACTTTACCTACAACTTCGATAAAGGCTGGCGCGCCCTCGCCGCCGCCCGTATCGATTACCACGAAGTGTACGAAACCAACTTCGTACCCAAGGTCGGCCTGCTCAAGATCGGCGACATGGGCACCTGGCGCCTGACTTACGGGCAGGGTATCGCCGCGCCCACCATCTTTAACATGTTCTCCAACCTCTTTGGCGGCCTTATCCTCGGCAACGCCGAAGGCTTTACCCTCTCCGACGGCAGCACCATACCCGCACAGGAGGTGGAAAAGATCCAAACCTTCGAGCTCGGCTACCGCGGAGAAATTATAGAAAACAAATTCTTCCTCGACGCCAACACCTATTTCAATATCTCCGAGGACTTCCTCTCGCCGGTAACCAACATCGTGCCTACCGCCTTCGCCGGTGGGCCGATCGTTACCCAGCGGGGCGACCAGGACATCAGCCAGTTCCAGTCGGGGGTGGTTCAACCGGGCGACTTCGTAAACACTTACCTGAACTTCGGTCAGGTCAACACCTACGGCCTGGATATCAGCGCCAATTACTACTTCACGCCTGAGTTAAGCGCCTACGTGAACTACTCCTTCTTCGACTGGTCGGTAGACGAAGACGATCCCGAAAACGACTTTAATGCCGACGGCACGGTCAACCAACTGGATATTCTCGTCAACACCCCCAATCACAAAATGGGCGTGGGCGTCAATTATCAGGGCGATAAGTTCTTCAGCAGCATCTTCGGCCGCTGGGTGCAGGAGTACAACTACTTCTCCAGCTTCCAGATCGCTTCCGAAACCCTGCGCGACGACAACGGCGACTTCCTGCTCTACCGCGGAGAGCCCATCATTGAAGACGCCCGCAGCGCCGACACCTACAACTACGGTCCGCTGGGCGGCTTCTTTACGATAGACTTGAGCGTTGGTTACCGCATTAACGATACCTTTATCCTCTCGGCCGCCGCCAGCAACCTCTTCAATGAGGAACTGCGCGAATTTACGGCTACGGCGCCGACCAAGGGACTATACACCCTGCAACTGCAGATCGATCTGCCGGCGATAACGCCTTAACCCGAATTATGCATGGGTTCTTCGTCACGAGAAGCCAAAATGCTCGCCCTGTGAAATACCGCAGGTAAAGCTCCGCTTTATTTCACCGGGCGGGCAGTTTGGCTTCGCAGTAGATGAATTCATGCATCATCCGGGTTAAAACTTCCTGTAAGAACGCAGGGCCCGACCGGGCCCAACAAGAGTTTCAAAATCGGCCCGGCCAGCTACAAAGTGGTTGAATAAAATTGTGCGGGAGCTAAGCAAAAGAGTTTTTCAGCTGCTTCCCAGCTGCCGCCGCATCAAGTTTTATAACCATGAATATCGGTAAGGTTCTTCCACGTCACGCCCAATTCCGTCCCGATCACCCGGCCATCGTCTGTGGGGGTTGGCGGCTCACCTACGCCGAATTCGACCGCCGCACCAATCGCCTGGCCAACGCCCTGCTAGCGGCCGGCATTGTCAAGGATGACAAGGTCGCCACTTTACTTTCCAACTGTTACGAGCTGTACGAAGTATACTGGGCCGTAGCCAAAATTGGGGCGGTAGTAGTGCCGCTGAGCCCGCTCCTTCGCGGCGCCGGTCTGGCCAATCTGTTGCGCAACTCACACACCCGTCTGGTGATTATCCAGCGTAAATCCATGCCCTATCTGCAGGAAGTCCTGCCACAACTCGATCAGCTGGATACCCAGAACGTTTGGGTCATCGACCAGCCCGGAGATGACCACGCCAACTACCACGAACAAACCGACAAAGCTTCCCCAGCCCCTCCCCCGGAGATAGACATCCGGGCCGACGACCTCTTCAACATCATCTACAGCAGCGGCACCACGGGAGAGCCCAAAGGCATCATGCACACCCACTACATCCGGGCCATGTACATGAGCCTGTTTTCCAACTATTTCCGGATCCAGCCGGAAAGCATCATCCTGCATACGGGCTCGATCATCTTCAACGGTTCTTTCTTGACCCTGATGCCCGCCATGTTTCTCGGCGCCACCTACATCCTGCACGAAAAATTTGACGTGGATCAACTGCTGGAAACGATCAAAACCGAGCGGGTCACCCACACCATTCTGGTGCCTTCCCAGATCGTTCAGGCATTGCAACACCCGGAATTCCGGGGAGAAAATATCGCCTCCCTGGAGATGATCATGTCGGTGGGGGCGCCCCTGCACCAGAAGCATAAGGAAGAGCTGGATCGCCGAATTCCGGGGGTATTTTACGAATTGTACGGGCTTACGGAAGGCTTCGTCACCATCCTCGACAAAACGGATTTCAAAGCCAAGACCGGCTCGGTGGGCGCGCCCCCTCCCCTCTTTGAGATGAAGATCGTGGATGATGAGGGCCGGGAAGCACCCACCGGCGCCGTGGGGGAGATCATCGGCAAAGGGCCCATCCAGATGTCGGGCTATTACCGGCAGCCGGAGCTGACGCGCGAAACCATTCGCGACGGCTGGCTGTATTCCGGCGACCTCGGCTGGGTAGACGAAGATGGTTTTCTTTACCTCGCCGGACGCAAAAAGGAACTGATCATCTCCGGCGGGGTCAACGTGTACCCCAAAGATATCGAAGCGGTAATTGTACAACACGCTGCGGTAAGCGAGGCGGCGGTCTTTGGCGTTCCCCACGAAAAATGGGGTGAAACGCCGGTGGCGGCCGTTGTTTTGAAGGAGGGGGCAAAGCACGAGCCCCGCGAACTGCTCGAATGGGTCAACCAACGCGTCGAAGCCCGCTACCAACGGCTCCACCACTTGTTCCTTTTGGACGACTTACCGCGCAACGTCGCGGGCAAAACCCTCAAAAGGCAAATCAAAGATCAGTACCTTAAAGCGCAAAACGATGGATAAGTTTATCAAGACCAACGGCATTCAACTCCATTTCCTCGATCATCCCGGCGGTGCGCCGCCCCTGGTCTTGATGCACGGCCTTTCGGCCAATGCGCACATTTTCAACGGCTTGATCCAGGCCGGCCTGAGCCCTGCTTTCCGGGTGCTGGCGGTCGATCTGCGGGGGCGCGGACAAAGCGGCAAGCCCGATCGAGGCTACTCCATGGCCGAGCACGCCGCCGATATCATCGGCATGCTGGATCATCTGCAGCTCGAGCAGGTCATCATGGGGGGGCACTCTTTCGGGGCTTTAGCTGGCGTCTACCTGGCCAGCCATTATCCCGAAAGGGTGCAAAAGGTATTGATTATGGATGCCGCCGCCCGTTTGCACGACAACGTAAGCGAGATGGTGGCGCCTTCCACCGCACGCCTGCTGAATGACTATGACTCTTTTGAGGCCCTGCTTGAAAAAATCAAGGGAGCGGAGTACCTGGCCGGCTACTGGAGCCCGGAAGTAGAGTCCTACTACCGGGCGGATGTATACACCGGCGAAGACGGGCGCCTGCGGCACCGCGCCCAAATGCAACACATCCAAATGGCGATCAATGAGGCCTTATTGGGAGGGGTCGACTGGTTGCGCCTGTTCAAGAATCTGCCCCACCCGGCCCTCCTGCTCCAAGCGAATGACCCCTTCACCCTCGGCGCCCCGGTTCTACCGGAAGCCTACGCCCGGGAAACCGTGGCAATGCTGCCGCGGGGCGCATTCGCCCAGGTGCCCGGCAATCACATGACCATGCTGTTTGGCGAGGGCGCCAAAGCCACGGTGGAGGCGATCACCCAATTTATTAAAGCTTAAGCCTGCAACCTATGACTTTAGCCTGGATATTATTTAGCATCTACCTGATCGGCACCGCCTACCTGGGGTGGTTGGGATTCAAAAAAACCGACGACTTCGGCAGCTTCGCCATCGGCCGGGGCGATTTGTCGCCCTTCATAGTGGGGGTCACCCTGGCGGCGAGTACGGCTTCGGCGGCCACCTTTATCATCAATCCGGGATTCGTATACGTGGATGGGCTATCGGCCTGGATGCACCTGGCCGGCGCCACCTACCTCGGGATTATGACGATGCTCATCCTGCTCTCCTTTAAGTTTCGCCAGATCGGCGAGAAGGCGAAGGCCCTGACCATCCCCGACTGGATCAGCAAACGCTACAAATCGCGCAACTTCTCGCTCTACTTCGCCATCGTCAGCCTGCTGAGCTTCGCCTTTATCGTGCTCCTGGTGGGCGGTATTTCCATCGTGATGCAAAAGCTGCTGGGGGTAAACAATACGACCGCCTTGCTGATCACCCTGATTTTCGTAACCGGCTACGTCTTTATGGGAGGCACCTACGCGCACGTCTTCACCAACATGCTGCAGGGCATCCTGATGGTCGGGGTCACCCTGCTGGTGCTCTGGACAGGTTGGGAGCTCATCATGAGCGACGGTCCCGGAATCGTGCAGCAACTCCGGGCCGAAGACCCCAACCTGCTGGCCTGGATCAATCGCGATAGCGAATTGTATAATGATTTCTTTTCCATATACGTCGCTGGCTTTTTGATCGGCGGGGCGCTGGTATGTCAACCCCATATCTTGACCAAAGCCCTGTACGTCAAATCGGACAAGGCGGTGCGGCAGTACATTATCGTTTTTGGCGTCGTATTTTTCTTGTTCCTTTTACTCTTGCTGGCGGGCTTTTGGGCGCGGATCACGGTGCCCAAAGAGCAATTGATCGACGCGGCTACGGGCGCCTTCCGGCAGGACCTGGTGATGACCGTTTACCTGCAGAATGCCTTCCCGGATTGGGTTTTTGTCGTCATCAGCGTCGTATTGCTGGCGGCGGCCATGTCGACCCTCGACGGGCTGCTGGTGGGCATTTCCACCATCACCGCCAATGATTTTATTTTGAATTTGATCGACAAGTACGGTCACCAGCATCTCACCCAAAAGCAGAAGATGCGCATCGCCTACCAGGCCAGTCATGTGGTGTTGGTGGTGATTGCGGCGCTGGTTTTCTGGGTGAACCTCAACCCGCCGGAGCTGCTCGGCATCTACGGGCAGGCCGGGGTGTACGGGCTGGTTTTGGCCGCCGTACCGCCCCTGCTTTGCGGCGTGCTGTTCGAAAAAACGTCGATCCGCATCGTCTGGATTTGTTCCGTGCTAGCGCTGGTCCTTCATTTTGGCCTCTACTTTTTCGGCCGCGAGTGGTTCCCGGATTCCCGCCTGAGCTTTGCCAATCCCGGCGTGACGGGGGGCATCGCACTTTTGGGCAGCCTGACCCCCGCCCTAATCGGCACCTGGTGGGTCAACCGTAAAGATAGTTTAACTCAGTCAACCGTTAACTCCTAATAACGCCGTCCATGCCAAACGCTAACATTATCGCTACCGGCGCCTACGCGCCGGAACGGGTGTTACCCAATAGCTATTTCAATAATCTTTTGGGCGAAGACGTAGACACCTGGTTGCAGGAGAAAGTACAGATCTACGAGCGGCGCTGGTGCGCCGATGACGAAAGCACCGTCGATCTCGCCGAAGGCGCCGCCCGGCAGGCCCTGAAACGGGCAGAACTAAAACCCGAAGAGCTGGATCTCATCATCCTGTCTACGGATACGCCGGAATTCGTCTCGCCCTCCACCAGTTCGGCCCTGCAATACCGCCTCGGCGCCGTCCACGCAGGCACCTTCGATATCAATACCGCCTGCGCGGGATTCGTCACCGCCCTCGATGTCGGCGCCAAATACATCCGGGCCGACGCACAGTACCGGCACGTGCTGGTAATCGGCGCCTACGCCATGAGCAAATACCTCAACAAGACCGATAAGAAAACGGTCACCCTCTTTGCCGATGGCGCCGGCGCGGTCATCCTTCGCGCCGACGAGGCCGACGGCAAAGGCTTCCTGGCCAGCGAGCTGATCACCGAAGGCCAATACCACGGCTGGATGGGGATCTACGCCGGGGGAGCCCACCAACCCATAACGCCCGAAGTATTGGAAAAACACGACCACCAGCTTAAATTCGTCAAGAAATTCCCCAAAGAGCTCAACCCCGAAACCTGGAGCCGCATGGCCTGCAACCTCTGCGACCGCCTGGACACCAAACCCGAGGCCATCGACAAACTCTTCATTACCCAGATCAATATCAACAGCATCTGGGAGACGCTGGACCGGCTGGAGCTACCGCACGAGCGGGCCCACAATATTATGCACTATTACGGCTATACGGGCTCGGCCTGTATTCCGATGGCGTTTAATGATGCCTGGGAGAAGGATTTGGTGAAAGCTGGGGATTTAGTGTTTTTTATCGGTTCCGGGGGTGGGTTGGCGTTTGCGAGTGCGGCTTTTCAGCTGTGAGGAAGGAGGGAATTTGGGATGGGCTTCGTACGAAGAAGCTGGCTTACGGATTTCGCGGGAGAAGACGTCCGGACAAAGATGACTTGGGCTAGAAAACGACCACCATATGGCACAACCACAACCAGACTGGTGCAGCCGCTGGGCGCTATACAGCCCCGACAAAATCGCCTTTAAGGAGTACGAGAGCGGGCGCACCCTCACTTTCAATCAACTCAACCGTCTGGGCAATCGCCTGGCGCATATCTTGCATCAGGATTTCGGCATCGACCGGGGTGATCGCATTGCCTTGCTGCTGGAAAATTGCCTGGAACTGCAGATCCTATTCGTGGCTGCCCAAAAGTTGGGATTTATACTGACGCCGCTGAATTACCGGCTGGCCGCCCCCGAGATCGACTACCTCCTGGGGGATGCGGAGCCTAAACTCGTAATCTGGGAACCGCAATACCAAGACCGGTTGGAAGCCGGTGATCATTTTGGCCAAATTCCCCACCGGATGCCGCTGAAAGCCTTGCAGACCCGTTGCGACCCCGACAGCTCGCAACCCGGTGATGCGGCCTTCTCCTCTCGCAGATTAGAAGAAGACGATCCCATCTTTATCCTTTACACTTCCGGCACCACCGGCTTTCCGAAGGGGGCGCAATATACCCACAAGATGCTGTTCTGGAACAGCATCAATACGGCGATCAGCCTGCTCGTCAATACCGAAAGCCGCACGGTGAATTGCATGCCGCCCTTCCATACGGGGGGCTGGAATGTGCTGACCACCCCTTTCCTGCACCACGGCGGGTACACCTGCCAGATGAAAAAATTTGACCCCGCCGCCGTACTCCGGCTGTTGCAGGAAGAGCGGGTGACCATTTTCATGGGTGTGCCCACCATGTTGAAAATGATCGCCGAAGAGCCCGGCTTCGGGTCGGCCGACTTTTCGCACCTGTACTACATCATTGTCGGGGGCGAGCCCATGCCGGCGCCCCTGATCGAGAAGTGGCACGCCCGTGGCGTTTTCATTCGCCAGGGCTACGGCATGACCGAGGTGGGCCCCAACCTGACCTCCCTGCACCAGAACGACGCCATCCGCAAGCGCGGCTCCATCGGGCGGCCCAATTTTTACGTGCAAACCAAAATAGTAGACGAGGCCGGCCAGGAGGTTCCCGCCAACCAACCCGGCGAGCTGTTACTCCAAGGCCCCATGGTAACGCCCGGCTACTGGCGCAACGAGGCGGCTACCGAAAAAGCGATCCGGCATGGCTGGTTCCATACCGGGGATATCGTCCGGCAGGACGAAGAAGCATATCTGTACGTAGTGGACCGCATCAAAAATATGTTTATCTCGGGCGGGGAGAACGTCTACCCCGCCGAAGTGGAGCGCGTGCTGCTCACCCATCCCGATATCGTGGAGGCGGCCGTGGCGCCAATGCCCGACGAAAAATGGGGAGAGGTGGGTAAGGCCTTTGTGGTCCTCAAGCCGGAGCGTACATTGGATACGGAGGCCGTGCAAAACCACTGCCGGGCCCATTTGGCAAAGTTTAAGGCGCCGCGGGAGGTGGTGTTCTTGGAGGAGTTGCCGAAGAATGATGTGGGGAAGGTTGATCGGAGGAAGTTGTTTGATTTTTGATTTT
>CAYWHT010000021.1:0-16325 GCA_964458135.1 uncultured Saprospiraceae bacterium
AAATACTGCAGGGCGAAGGCGCGCTGCGATTCGTCGTATTCGGCTTCGCCGATGAGATGGATGCCTGGTTGTTTGAGGGCCGGAAGAATTTCTTCCCGGAAAATGCGCCCGTATTCGCGTTGCTGTTGTTCTACGATTTTTCGGATTTGCTTGAGTTGCTTTTTGGGCTTTAATTCGAGCGCTTTGCGGGTTTCCTTCTTCAACGCTTTGAAGCTACGCAGGGAAGACACGCGCACTCTGAAGAATTCGTCAAGGTTGCTGCTGTAGATCGCCAAAAACTTGATTCTTTCGTAGAGCGGCACGCTGGGGTCCTTGGCTTCCTGCAATACCCGGTGGTTAAAAAATAGCCAGCTAACATCCCGGCTAATGTAATCCGTTGCTTCCATGCTCAATTACCTGCGGTTGGTTTAATTGAAAAGGTAGGAATTTTGTGTTAACTCTGGGTTATTTCCTAGGGATAAGCACCCTAAACGGGCATTGGGATCGTAAGAGAGAGGAGGCCGGGCTATTGCTATTTGACAACCGGCTCGAAAGATGGCTGAAGTTCACGTCCAATAAAGCGGAGCATATGCTTTTTGACTTGTTCGCGAACCTCGAGGAAAGCCCGATGGCGAGCGGATGGGTCACCGCTATCGGGATCGGGGATGCTAAAGTGAAAATGCCGTGAAGCCGAAATTTCGGTTACGGCCTCCCGGGCTTCGTCGCAGACGGTGAGTAAATAATCAAAATGTATTCCGGAGAACTCCCGGTAGGTCTTGGAGCTGTTTGCGGAGATGTCGATATTGTCTTCCGCCATGACCTGCACGGCGAAGGGATGAAGGCCTTTAGCTACAATACCCGCACTGTAGAACTCGGCTACTTCCGATGCATAGTAATTTAAGTAACCTTCGGCCATTTGACTCCGGCTGGCGTTTCCGGAGCAAAGCACCAAGATTTTTTTAGCGCCCATTTAGCTTAACTTACTTACCAAAATACTAACGTGAAGTTAATCTATTATGTATACACAACCATTGATCTGATTCTGATTTTTTTAAAAAAGTCGTAAAATGGCAGTTTGTTCTAATACTGCCTTCAAAAGTTGTAACAAGGCAAGTCGTCTTTTCTACCAGCTCGACTGCCGGCGCCGTCGAGTAGAAAGGAGAGGGTGATGCCTCCGACGTAGTACCAGTCATTAAATTCACCGCCCCGTTTATAAGTTTCATTGGCGGCCATTTCATCGGTTGGATCGATGAGGGGGTTGCTAAAGCGGGCGGCGATGGGGCCGTTTCCGTCCAGGACGTCGCCGTAGCGCACTTGGGCGCCGCTGATATCGTCGAGATAGTCCGTAAATAACTTACGACCGCCCAGCTCCAGGCCCAGGGCGAAGCGATCGTTAAAGAGCAGGCGCACGCCAAGCGTGAGTGGAACGTTAAACTCGGTCAGCCCGTAGGGCGCCGGATAGCCTTCCAGCCCCTGGCCTTCGGTTCCCAGCGGTTGTAAGGGAATCCATTCGTCATCGAGTTGGCCTTCGGCTTCAAAGTGAAAGACGCCGATTCCCAGCCCGATGAATGGGGAAAAAACAATGTTGCCGGAAGGATTCTGGAGCCGGAGGAAATAATACTCCCCGCTCAGCATGATATCCGTAATATTCGATTGGAAGCGGAAACTTTGGGTGACCTCCGTGAGGCCCGTGCTTCCGTCACCTTTGACCTCCGCCAGGGTCAACCCCAGCCGGAAGGCCAGCCGGTCGCTCAGGTTTAAGCGGCCGAAAAACCCGTAGGCGGGGCGGGCATCTTCCAGGTAGATGCCAAATTCGTTGGGCCGCAAATCCCCGCTGTACAGGGAAATGCCGCCTATTAAACCGATTTCCGCCCGCTGGGCGAAGAGTGCGGGACCCCACACCAGGATCACGCAAAGGATCATCAATTTTTTCATGCTAAACCTTTGTTTGAGGGATGATAAGGATCACTATCCACCGGCTGCGTCAAGTACGTCTTTAGCTTAAATGAAAAAAAGATTTATGTATTGAATGTAAATTCAATTTTAACGCTTGCCTGATGGTGTTTTTGGCCGCGGTAGCGGGAGAAGTGGCTTTGGTGGGAAAAGGGGGTGAACGATGCCCTCTTAAATATAAGGATCTTTTGGATAGAAGTAAAGGCTTGGCCTTCGCATTTCTGGCCGGGCCGCTTTGGTTCTGGGCATTAGCCGTTTTTGCTGTACTTTAGCGGCGCTTCCGGTGAACCCGCAATGGGTTTGGTAAGAAATGCCATTTTTTACATCCCGCTTATAAATAAAAGCGGCTTATTTTTGTTCTTAAGGAAAATTTCGAACTTATGGGAATGCGAAGAAAATCAACGAATCGCGAGGCGCGAAAGAGAAAGGTGAGGTGGGAGGAATTGCGCCGCGCGGGTCGGATCTTTCGCTTTATTCGGCCCTACAAGTGGGCTTTTATTGGAGGCATGTTACTGTTGAGCTCTTCCAGCTTGGTTTTTATGTTGTTTCCCGGCGCGGCCGGAGAAATGGCCAATGCGGCTAGCGGGCAGTCTCGCTTCGACTTTACGCTGCGCGAATACGGGCTTTTTTTCCTGGTGCTGTTGATTGTTCAGGGCGTTTTTTCTTACGGCCGCACCATCCTTTTCGCCATCGTCAGCGAAAAGGGCATGGCCGACGTGCGCACGGCCCTCTACAATAAGATGATCACGCAGGACGTGCCCTTTTTCGAAAGCCGGCGCGTGGGGGAACTGACCAGCCGCATCACCACTGACGTAGAGCAATTGCAGAACGCGTTTTCCATCACCCTTGCTGAATTCTTCCGGCAGATCATCATTCTGGTGTCGGGTATTCTCATCATTGCCTATCTGACGCCCCGCCTGTCCTTGATCATGCTGGTGACTTTCCCGATCGTCGTCGTTCTCGCCATCGTCTTTAGCCGGTACATCCGCCGGATTGCTAAAAAGCGGCAGGACGAGCTGGCGCAAACCAATACAATTGTGGAGGAGACCATCCAGTCATTCTCGGTGGTCAAATCATTTACCAACGAATGGCTGGAATCCATGCGCTACCGGCAATCGGTCGATAAGGTAGTGGGTATTTCACTGCGCTTTGCACGGATTCGGGGGTTGTTTTTCATTTTCATCATTACGGTGCTGTTCGGCGCTATATTCTTTATTTTGTGGCAAGGGGCGCAGATGGTGCAGAGTGGTGTCATGCAGGTGGGCGACCTATTTTCGTTCATCCTGTATACCGGCCTAATTGGCGGCGCCATTGGTGGCCTGGGCAACTTGTATACCGGCCTGGTGGGAGCGCTCGGCGCCACCGAGCGCATTCAGGAAATTCTCGATAAGGAAGAAGAAGTATCGCTCAAACCGGTGGAGCTCCTGCCGGAGGAACACCTGAAGGGCAAGATCGAATACCAGAACGTGTACTTTTCCTACCCGAGCCGCCCGGACGTGAGCGTACTGCGGGGCATTGACCTGGAAATCGACGCGGGTAAAAAGATTGCGCTGGTCGGTCCCAGCGGAGCGGGTAAATCGACCATCGTTCAGCTATTGCTCCAGTTCTACAAAATCGAGAAGGGAGACATCCGGGTAGACGGTCGATCCATTTACGATTACGATATCGCCAAGTACCGCCGCAACATCGGCATCGTGCCGCAGGAAGTCATCCTGTTCGGGGGGACGATCCGGGAAAACATCGCCTACGGAAAACCCGGCGCTTCCGAAGAAGAGATTATGGAAGCTGCCCGGCAATCCAATGCCTGGGAGTTTATCCAGTCCTTTCCGGAAGGCTTCGAGACGATCGTCGGTGACCGGGGCATCAAACTGTCCGGTGGTCAGCGGCAGCGCATCGCCATCGCGCGAGCTATTCTCAAAGACCCGGCTGTCCTGTTGCTCGACGAGGCGACCTCCTCCCTGGACGCCGAATCCGAAAAGCTGGTGCAGGACGCCCTTTACAAACTCATGGAAGGGCGCACTTCGATCATCATCGCGCATCGACTGGCCACCATCCGCAACGTCGATTGCATCTATGTGCTGGAAAACGGGCAAATTGTCGAGCAGGGCACCCACGAAGCCCTTTCTCATAAGGAAGACGGTGCTTACAATGCCCTGGCGAAGCTACAATTTGAATCGATGGAGTAAGTTACAGGCTGGCCAGGTCAGCATTTACAAATTTTGGGTTGGCAGACTGTGGGAAGCCCTTTGTGGTCACCGTAAAAGATCACCAATTTTCAGTCATGAATAAATTGCAGGCTGCGCTTGCCGTGTTGGTATTTTTCGGGCTGATCCTCCTGTACGTGTTCGAATTTCAATATTTTAACCGTACGTTGGGGGTCAAGCGTTTGGTGCTTGGGAGCGTGATCATCGGATTGGTGCTGGGGGGACTTGCCGGCTTGCGCTGGGGCCGCCGCGGAAAAGACCTTACCGAGCGCTTGCAGCGGTTTTTTATTCCGTTCTTGCTCATCCCGCTATTTATGCCGCTATTCGGCAGCCTCAGCAACCGCTTGCTCAGCTTTCGGTCTTACCGGACGGCGCCCGTGGAATTCGTCAAGGAAGAAGGCCGGTACAGTGATCGTTACGGCGCCATCCGGGATCAGCCTATTGAGCCCAACCGGTATTACCTCTTCTTTTATTACCGTGACAAGATGTACCGCGTGCAGTACGGGGAGTCCCGCTTTTCGAATTTTCAACGTGGGGATACTATCCAGCTTCGCATGAAAACGGGGCTTTGGGGGGCAAAAATCGTTGATTAATTACTTCAGGACAGTTTATCCCGTCAAATCGGCGCCAAGATGGTTATGTTTGCGCGCGTAATCCGATTTTATGGAAATTACTTATAACCAATCACTGCGGGCTTATAACACCTTTAGGGTGGAGGCGCTCGCCAGCCGCCTGGCCAGGGTAACCGACGCGGAGTCGCTGCAATTGTTTTTCCGGGATTACGCCGATCCGGTTTTTATTTTAGGAGGCGGCAGCAATCTGTTGTTTACCCGGGATATCGACTTACTGGTTCTGAAAAACGAAATACGGGGCATCGCCATTTCCGAAGAATCGGAAGATACGGCCATCGTACAAATCGGTGGTGGCGAATCGTGGCACGCCTTCGTATGCTGGGCATTGGATCATAATCTCGGAGGCGTCGAAAATTTATCCCTTATTCCCGGCACGGTGGGGGCCGCGCCGATTCAAAACATCGGCGCTTACGGGCAGGAGTTGCGGGAGGTTTTTCATAAACTGCGGGCGGTGGAATTGGCTACCGGCGAGTTGCGCACTTTTTACAGCGCGGACTGTCGTTTTGGCTACCGCGATAGCATTTTCAAGCGGGAGCTGCGGGGCAAATATTTCATTACCCACGTCTTCTTGCGGCTGCATAAACCTCCCCACCGCTTGAACCTTCGCTACGGCGCCATTACTCAGACCCTGGAGCGCATGGGGATTGAGCACCCAACCATTCGGGATTTGAGCCGCGCCGTAGTCCAGATTCGCAATAGTAAGCTTCCCCAACCCGAAGTTTTGGGCAATTCCGGAAGTTTTTTCAAAAACCCCCTGGCAAGTCCCGAAAAGCTGGAGGCTCTGAGATCCCACTATCCTGACATCCCGTCTTACCCCGCTGAAAAGGGGCGGGTAAAAATCCCCGCCGGGTGGTTGATTGAAAAAGCCGGATGGAAAGGGTACCGGCAAGGCCCGGTGGGCTGTTACGAAAAACAGGCCCTGGTGCTGGTTAATCACGGAGGCGCCGCCGGCGGGCAATTGCTCGCTTTGGCGAGGCGCATTGAGGCCTCGGTCAAGGAGCAGTTTGGCATTGCCCTGGAGCGGGAGGTGAATGTGTTATGAGCGGTTTATTATTCCTTGCCCCCACTCAAAACCGCATTGTCATCGGTTTCCTTTGCGGCTTGTTCCGCCGCCGCGGCGTCCTTGCGGTCGAACTTTTTGACTTTGCGCCGGCTTTTGAAGGGCACGTAGCGGTAGGGGCGTTCCTGGATGTCGTGGAGTAGTGAATCGGCATTGGTGCTCAGGGAGCTGAGGCGATAGTAGAGTTCTTCATCCGCCAATAGCTTGCCCAGGGTGCCTTCACCGGCCTCGAGTTGATCGAAGGTGGCGTTGACGCCGGCGACGGCCTCATCGGCGGTAGCGAGGGTTTCATTGAGCTGGTTGATGGCCAGGCGTACTTCGGTAATGGTGGTGTCGAGCTTGGCGTTGGCCAGGTCGGTGCTAAAGGCGTCGGCATTGTTGATGATGGAGGCCAGGCTGCTACGACTGTTCGAAAGGGTGTCGGTGATGGAACGGAGATTGGAAAGGGTGCCGTTAATATCTTCGGAGGAGTTGGCGAGCAGGCGGTTCATGCGCTGGCTGGTGACTTCCAGGTTGGCGAGGGTCTTTTCCAGGTTTTTCACGCTATTGGCGAGAGGGGTATCCTTATCGCGTCCCAGCAATTCCTCGTCAATGTCGCCGACGGCCTGCTTGAGGCCTTCCCGGATGATGGCCACGTAATTTTCGAGTTCTTCCTTGCCCACCATGGAGTTGAGTAAGGGCACGAGCCTTCCGCGGAGGGTGTCGCCGCTGGCGGCGCAGCCCTCTCCAAAACAGGGATCTTCGTATTGCAACTCGATGGCTTTGCCTCCCATGAAGCCGGTGGCGACAATTTCGGCCCGGGTGTCCTGAGGGATTCGGATGTCCTTGCGCAAGTCGAGTTGGACCACGACGTCTCTCTCGCCCTGTGGCTGGAGGAAAATATTGGATACAAACCCTACTTCGTAGCCGTTAATGACTACGGGGGAGGATTTTTGGAGCATGTCCACATTTTCGTATTTGACGTAGAAAATGTTGGATTGGGATAACACGTTTTTGCCGATGATAAACTTGTATCCCCAGTAAAATAGGGCAATGGTGACAATTGCCAGCAGGGCGATCTTTACTTCCTTGGCCATGATCAGGTTTTTTTCCGAGCTGCGAAGGTAAACATAAAAACTTTCCTTCTAACGCTTTTTCCGGGCAATGTGTTTTGCCGCAGCGCCGTCGGAAATCCGCTTTTCCGGGGAGGCGGGAGCCTATTTGATGCCGAGTTCCCGTTTGGCCTGAGGGATGGAAATGCGCTTTTTCCCTTTGTAAGCCACGATAAAGGCATCCGTGAAGCCGGAAGCGCGCAGGTGGAAGCGGGCGTTGAGGGCCTGGTCCATTTTTTGGAAATTTCGCACCTGGTATTTGTAGAGATTATCTTCCTGAATGACTTCGATGGGGTAGCGAACGTCTCGCCAAGGGCTGGCCGTGGTATTGAGGGGTTTGGGCGAGGCGGCGAGTTGCACGGTAAATTGTACCGGGCCCGTTGCGGAGATCTCCGCGGCTTCGTTAGTCGATTCGGTGGCTGGATCTTCCTCCTGAACGGGTGCCGGCCAGCGGCGATCGGCTGTGAAGGATTGGGACTGATCGCCGGCCCGTTCCTCGGAGGGGCCGGAATCGTCGCCTTGGCCGAGGCGTTTTTCCGGTGTCGATTTTTTGCTTGATGCGGGAGAGGTCTCCTGCTCCCGGGGCTCTGCGGCCGCCGTTTCGGGCTGGTAATCGGAAGTCAGGCCGTAGGGATCTTCGGGCAGTTGGTCGGCAGGCTTGTATTCTTGCTTCTTGGGGGGCGTTGAGGAGCGGTTTTGCGGCGGGATTCGGTAATGGTCTTTGGCGACTACCCGTTCGGCTTTAGTGTCTACGGCTTGGGGTTGCTCCACCGCTTGCAGGGCCCGCGTGCCGTTGGCGTTGCCCTCCACGAGCCGGCGGTAGCCGTCGAATGCATCTACGATGGCACCGGCCACCGTTTGCTGACCACGGGCGGTATTCAGGAATTGCTCTTCGCGCCAGTTGCTCAGGAATCCGGTTTCCACCAGAACACTGGGCATAGCGGTGTTTTTCAATACGACAAATCCCGCCTGTTTGACCCCGCGGCTGCGCCGTTGGGCGCTGGCGGCAAACATTTCCTCCACCTTTTCGGCAAACAGGATGCTTTGCTCGAGATGCGCGTTTTGGTACATGCTCATGATGATGTGCCCTTCGGGAGAATTGGGGTCGTAGTCGTAGTTTTGTTGGTAGTTGTCTTCCAGGAGGATGGCGGAGTTTTCGCGTTTGGCCACTTCCAGGTTGTGTTCCGCGGTATGCAATCCCATGACGTAGGTTTCGGAACCGTGAACGGAGCTGCTGCTCGGAAAGAAGTTGCAATGGATGGAGATAAAGAGGTCGGCATTGTTCCGGTTGGCGATGCTGGCCCTTTCGTGTAGAGGCACAAAGACATCGCGAGAGCGGGTCATAATGACATTGAGCTGGGGGTAGCGCCGGTTAAATTCGTCGCGCAGTTTACGTCCCACCGCCAGCGCGATGTGTTTTTCCCGGGAGCTGCTGCCCAGGCAGCCGGGGTCGTGGCCGCCGTGGCCCGGGTCGATGACGACGGTTTTTATGCTGTATCCCGCATGGGGTATTGGAGCTTGTTGATTAATTTTGCCTTCCTTTGTGGAGTCAATATTTGCACTTAATAAAGAAATGTTAAATGCCGTCACCCCAAGAGGCAAAAAGAATAGGATGATCGTTTGGAGAAAGCAGATGCGTAGGTTTGTCATCCCCGATCTTTGATTTTGGCGCTTATGAACAAACTGGGTAGTGCTTTGGCTTAAATCTGGGTTAGGCCGCGAAAGCATTTGCTGCGCCGGGCTTTATAAATCATTGTTGGAATTTACAAAAGTAACGGAAATATTCAGTTGGAACCAAGATTCGGTTGGACATTTTTTTTAATTTGTTGGTTATGCTTACCGGCCTGGGGACAGGATTTGGGGGTGCAACCCCAAGATTCGACGCTTCAGCTCAACGACCGGCCCCGGGAATCTGCCCAGAGCCGACCGGAAACGTTGCCCACGACGGACAGCTTGCCGGCCGGTGGGCAGGATATTCGCTTTTCTAAAGATTCCCTGAACTTTCCGGTAGACTACACCGCCGAAGATTCCATTTGGTTTGATGCGGCCAACCAAAAGATTCACCTCTACGGCAATGCGCAGGTAGACTATACTTCCATTTCGCTCAACGCGGCTTACCTCGTACTGGATTACCGGACAAAAATCGTTACCGCCCGCGGGGGGCGCGACAGCGTGGGAGAACCCACCGGCTTGCCAGTTTTTAAAGATGGGGAGCAAGAATTTGTCGCCGACAGCATGCGCTATAATTTCGAAAAGCGCAAGGGGATGGTTTACTATGTCACCACCCAACAAAACGACGTCATTGTTCACGGCGCCAAGACTAAATTCGTGAGCACCGAAGATCCCGATCCACGAGACACCACCGTCAGTGGCGATGACATCATCTACAGCCGTAACGGTTTTTTCACGACTTGCACCCACGAGGAGCCCCATTTTGGCGTGCGCAGCACCAAACAGAAGATTATCGCGGATCAACTGGTGGTTGTGGGGCCATCCAATTTGGAGTTGATGGGCGTGCCCACACCGCTCTGGCTACCCTTCGGCTTTTTCCCGATCTCCGGTGGTCGACAAACCGGCCTCCTTTTTCCCAGAGATTACGAATATTCCCAGCAATGGGGATTCGGCATCCGGGATGTCGGCTGGTTCTTCCCCCTGGGCGAACACTTTAACCTCTCCCTTACGGGTAATATTTATCTAAAGGGCACCTTTGGGCTGAACGCGTATTCCCAATACAAAAAGCGTTATAAATACTCCGGTCGATTAGTCCTTGGATATGACAATCGCCGGCAGGAAGACGCCGAAGGCCGGGTGACCCGCCGCAAATCTTTCCGCTTGAGTTGGACGCACAATCAGGACGCTACCGCCCACCCCACCATTAACTTCGGCGGAAGCATTAATTTACAGACCAACGGCTTCCAGCAAACGGTTTTCAACGACGAAAGGGTGCTCCAAAACCAGCTAAATTCCAACTTCAATTTCCAAAAGAGCTGGCGGGACCTGCCCATCAGCTTTTCGGCTGCTTTCAACCACAGCCAGAATACCGCCACCAACAACGTCACCGTCAATTTTCCGACCCTGCAATTCCAAACGCGGGCTCTCTACCCTTTCCGGCAGGAAAACCGCGGCGCTGGGCAGGAAAAATGGTACGAAAGCATCACCATGCGCTACCGCGGAGAAGCGCGCAACCGCTTTACCGCCACCGACACTACGCTGTTCAGTCAGGAAACCCTGCAAAACGCCCAAACCGGTATTCAACACAATACGACCGCCGGATTGTCCTTTAAGCTGTTCAAGTACTTTAACCTGAACCCCAGCGTCACCTACGATGAAGTCTGGTACACCAAGACCCGCGACATCAACTTCATCGAAGATCCGGTGATCGAGGTGGACACCATCTTCAACAGCGATAGCACCAGTTTTCAGGTGGACTCCACCGTCGTAGCCCTCGGAAAACTGGACACCAATGATGTTTGGGGCTTCCAGTCTTTCCGGGAGTATTCTACCGCGCTTACTCTCAATACGCAAATCTTCGGCACCCTGCAGTTTAAGAAGGGGCTGATCCGGGGGCTGCGGCACGTCATCAAACCCAGCATATCGATGCGTTTCGCCCCGGATTATCTCGATCCCGAAAGGGGGTATTTCCAGTTCGTGCCCACCAATCCCAATGAGCCCGAGCAACTGACCCGGGTGAGCATCTTCCAAAACGGCATCTTTGGCGGCCCGCCGGCTACAGGGCGGCAATTCGCACTGAGCTACAGCATCAACAACATCTTTCAGGCGAAGGTCTACTCCAAAAAGGATTCCACCGAAAAGAAAATCAACCTATTCGATAATTTCATCATCGGGGGGAACTACAACTTCGCGGCCGACTCCCTGCAGTGGAGCCAGGTGAATATGAGCGGCACCACCCGTCTTTTCAAGGGCGCCACCACCTTCCGTTTTTCCGCCCGCTTCGATCCTTATACGGTCAACGAAGCGGGCCGCCGGATCAACACCACAGCCTGGCGGGCCGACGGGCAGCTGCTGCGCTTTGTCAACGCCCAGGCCAGTCTCAACTCCCGTTTCACGGTAAGCAAGCTGCGCGCCTTGTTTCAGGGCAAAGAGGAGGAGGTGGTGGAAGAGATGGACCGCGAAGACAACCGTAACGGCCTCAATCGTAGGCGCAATACCGGCAGCGCCCGTGGGCGGGGGCAGACCGGTGACAACCAACAGCAAGACTTTCTGGGATTATTCGACAACTTCAGCATCAACCACAATATCTCTTTCCGGCTCGACGGCAACCAGCAACAACCCAGCGAGTTCGATGTTTCCATCAACACCATCAACGTGCAAGGCAATATCAACCTGACCGATAACTGGCGGGTTGGCTTGAGTAGCTTCGGCTACGATTTTGCGCGCAAAGACATCACCTTCCCCTTCGTCAACTTTTCCCGCGACCTGCACTGCTGGGAATTGAGCCTGGGATGGTCGCCCCGGCGCAATACCTACTCCTTTATGCTGCGGGTTAAACCCGGCACCTTTGACTTCCTGAGCATCCCCTACAACCGCAATAACGCCGATGCGCGGCGCATTTTTGACTAAGCGGGCTGCGCCCTCCATCCCGGACCATCCAGAAACCCCGCCCATCCCGGTAAAAAAAAGCTGTCTCCACAGTGGGAGACAGCTCTTCACCTGCTAAATATGTTGGGATGTGTGCATGGGGGAACCTGATTTCAGTTTTTGGGATTAAAACCCGGTTCGGTTTTTGGTAAGCCCAACCTGCTTTTACTATTGCGTTTTGATCACTCTTTCGTGGAAGACGTAACCGCCGATTTCGATTCTCAGGATGTACAAGCCCGATGGAAGGTTGGCCATGGAAAAGCGGTCCCGGTTTTCGATGGGTCCCCGCATCACCTGACCGGCGGTGGTCAGGATTTCGATCGAGCTTACGGGTAATCCGTAGCCGTTGGCAACCCGTACGGTACCGGAGGTCGGGTTGGGAAATACTCGTAGACTGCGTTGTAAATCCAGTCTTCCGACGATTTCTTCGGGCCGTTTAAAAGCCACCTGGGTTTCTTTGCCGAGCAGGGGAATGGCGCGGTGCTTAAGGTCGAGCGCCAGCGCGTTGCGCACTTCGAAGCCGGCTTCGTCGGTCAATCCGGCGATGTCGTCGATGATGCCGTAAAGGTAGATGATATCCCCGTAGCCGGATACTTCGTTTTGGTCGGTGCGCGACAGGGCGATGTCGATTTTTCCTTCCTCCGCAAATTTTTTATCCAGTTGGATGACGTTGACGCCGGGTTGTCCGAACCAGCTGGTAGGGTACTCCAGCCGTAAGCTGGAAGCTTCGAAAAGGCCCGGTTCGAATTTCAGTTGGAAGGCCAGGCCGTAGAGGTCGTTTACCGGCGCCGAGGCGTCGCCTAGAACGATGGGCGCCCGTACGGCCTGGCCGGGGGTCAGGGTTTCGGATTCGGGAAAGTCCACGAAGATGGGAGGATCCAAATCCGTAGACGGTAGGGTGTCTACGGGTTGAATTTCGCCGTGGGTCAATCCATAATTGCCGGAGATGGGCAGGGTGTCGGCGGCGTTGATGATGCCGTCGCCGTTGCAGTCGGCATGTTTGTAATTAACGCCATTGGCGAAGGATTGTTCCCAGCCTGGGGCCGTTACGCCCTTCCAGGCTACGGAGGTTTCGGTGCGTGCCGGCCCTTCGGCGCCGAAGGCGATGCCGATATTGAGGAGGTCGTAGAAGTTGGCTGCGTTATTGCGGTTGGCGTCGCCGGGCCAGACCTGCACGGCTTCCTGCCATTGGCTGCGTTCGCAATCGATTTCATCGAATACCGCTTCGAACCGGCAATCCGGTCGCAAGCTGTCGATGAATGTGAATTTGTACAGGCCGGCCGCGTTGTAATTGACGGGGCCGATGCGGGCGGGAAAATCCGCGTAATTCAATACGGTTAAGGCGCCGCCCTTGAAGTAGACTTGTACTTGCCCCGAGTAATCTACGCCCGCAGCTTCCGTACCCAATTCCAGGTCGAGATAAAAACCCGCGGAGTCGCATTCCGTCACTGAAGCTTCCAGACTATCCAATGGACAAATGGCGGGCGGCTCATCTTCGCAGCTGGGCGTTTCAAGTGCTACGCGAGCACAGCAATCCGCGCGGTCGTTGATGCATGCCTTAAGTTGATTGGGTGGTGTTTCCGGAGTGTCGGGTAAGAAAAGTTCTACGGTGATGGGCAGGTCCGACAAAGGATAATAGTTGACCGGGCTGTCATTGAGGTAAAGGTCAAAAAAGTCATTTTCCGGATTTTCGTAGGCGAAATCGATGCGGTAAGTGTAGCTGCCGTCGGGGTTGCAGCCCAGAAACTCGGCGGTAAGGTCGCCTATGCGGCAGGGCGGGTCGCAGCTTACCGGACCGACTTCGGCGTAAGCAAAGCAGTTGGGGCTTTCGATATCGATGACCAAAAAGTCGTATACTGTCAGGCCGTCGGCCAGGAAGGGGCCGATTTCCAGTTCGCTTTCGCGGTAGGAGTAGGGGCCGAAGAGCCGTCCGTTGGCGAAGAGATAATAGCCCTGCTCGCTAGTGTCCCGGGTGGAGATGTTGATGCGTGCGTTGAACTGGCCGTCTTCACAAGTTCCGGCTTCCACGGTGAATTCTTGGAATACGCAACGCTCTTCGCAGACGAAATCATCGACAACCGTGGCCTTGCGGCATTCGCCGGAAATGGCGACGACTTCGATCTCCAGGGGTTGATCGTCGGCGGTGAAAGAACCTACGGTAATGGGCAGGTCATCCTTGCGGTATTCGCCGTATGCTTCGTCATTGATCCGAAGGAGGAAAGGAGATGCCCCTTCACTTTCGAAGTTGAGGGCGACGGAAAAGGCCCCGCTACTATTGCAGTTAACCGGTTGGGCGTCGATGGTTTCGATTTCGCAGGCCGGAGGGCATTCATAAGCTTCCAGGGCTTTTTCCGCCCGGCAATTTCGCTCATTATCCCGGATTTCCACTACCCGGCTTTCGTCGGTGAAACTGGAAAACGGGCCTATTTCAATGGGCAGTTGGCTGTAGGGGTAACTCGCCAGCGAATCGCCGTTGAGAAAAAGCGCAAAGGTTTGCGAAGCATTTTCGTGGGCGAAGTCGAGCAAGATCTTGAACTGTCCTTGATCGTCACAGGGTAAGGGCTCGGCGACGATGTCACCGATTCGGCACTCGGGCTCGCCTTCCGGATTAATGCAAAGGTTGTCGACGGCCATGCGTTCTCCGCCGATCAACAAGGAGCGGATTGCACCGGAGAAAGACAGCCTGGCGCCGCCCGGGCTATTGCGCAGGGGTTGGACTTTTACCGTGACGCCGTCGCTCAATTCATAAGCGCCGGCTTCGAGTTGGAAGAGTTTAAGGATGTCACCGCCGTTGGCGGCGAGGTTGAGGACGCCGTCGAGCAGGGCGACATCGATCGTCAGGGCCTCGACCGGTTCCGGGTAATCGGAGAAATTTAGTGCGGTGGCGAGCTCCTCGTAAAAGAGATACGGCCCCTCGGCCTGCGGAAAATTGAGGCGTGCGGTACCGGGGAACACGGTGAGATCGCCGAAAAGCTCCATCCAGGTCAGGGTCTGTAGGGGGATCAGGGACACCTGTACGGGGCCGGGGAGCTCGAAGCCGTCGCCCGGATTTTGTCCGGCGGAGGCGCCGTAGACCGCTTCGGGGGGTAGGCTTTCGAAGCCGATGCATTGGGATTCCGGCTCTGCTTCACGGCAGTCTGCCTTGTTGAGCAGGAGGCGGGCGCAGCAATTCGTTTGTTCGGCTGCGCAGGTGGCCACGAGTATGTTGGCGGCTTGGGTCAGGATTTCCACCTCTTCGAAGACGATCGGAAAACTGTCGAGCGGAAAAGGCCCAAAAGAGTAATCGTCAATGATGACGTTGATGGGCTCGGCGGGGTTGACATTGCCGCGCCTGGACAAGCGGGGATTGACTTCAATGTCGTAGAGGCCCGAAGCGGTGCAGTTGAGGATGGAGGCCTCCAATTCCCGTATGGGGCAATCCGTGCTGTCGGCCCCAAAGGAGAAGCAGATGTCGTCCAGGCCGCTTTCCTGGCCGCCTACCGTCAGGCTTTCGATGGGGCCGGTGAGGCATACGGCGCCGCGGGGGAGGTTGGGGGAGGGGAGGTCTTCATCAATCCGTACGGAAACCGTCACGCCGGGAGCGATTTCCGCACCGTCCAATTCCGAAAAAGATTGGAGGTTGTTGAGGGCTTGGCCGTTGACGCCCAGGTTGACCTCGCCGCCGCCGTCCAGGAAGCGGAAGCAAACCTGCCTGGCGGTTGCTTCGCGCAGGGTGAAGTTGAGGTTGACATTGCCGACAAAGCCGTAAAGGCCCTCGGTGGGGAACAGTTCGGGGTTAAACAATTCATCCGATACGACCAGGTTGCGAAATCCGGTTTGCCCGTCGGAATAAAGGAAAGACTCCAAACGAAGCGTCAGGCGTTCGTTGCCCCAAATGGAATCGCCGGGTGACAATCCGCTGGAAAGGCCCAACTCTGCACCTTTTTCAAACTGCTGGTCAAAGTCAAAGCAAAACGCATTCTCCTGGGCGAATAATCCCCAAGTAGAAAGTAGCCAGCATAAAATTACCATCATCGGTTTAGGAGAGGCGTTCATGGTCGTCAAATTTGTTGTTGTTAGATCCCGCTACAAAAATGTCTATTCAATTGCTTGAACCAAAGAACTTTTGTGTCTATTTTTTGGATTTTTTTATTAAATTTGAAGGAGAGTATGTTTTATAAAAAATTGTTATTTAGGTTTTTGTGTGTGTTTTTGTGTGGAGTAAAAATTAGATTTTTTGCACAAAAGTAAATCAATTCAATTGTTGAGCGGATGGACGCGCAAGGAGATGACGCGTTTCCGGGAATTTGTTGAATCGCCCTATTTCAACAAGCACGAACAGGTGCGGGCGCTGGTTAGGCACCTCAGCGAGCTGTATCCTCGTTTTGACGCGCGTACTTGTGAACGCGAGACGATCTTCCAGGCCCTTTTTCCCGGTCAACCCCACGATCAGTCGCGGCTGGCCGTCATTTTTTCCTATACGACCCGGCTGGCGGAGCGATTTCTGGCCCAGGAAGGTTTCGCCGATAACGAGACCGAGCGGCGTTTGATGCTATTGCGACAATTGAGAGAACGCAAACAGCACAAGTATTACGAAAAGCTCCTTCAACAAACCCAGCAAGAGCTGGAATCCGGCGCCATCCGGGATAGTGCGTATTACTACCAGCGCTTTTTGCTGGCCAGGGAGGCGGATTGGTACTACGATCAGCGAGAGCGCCGGCAAAAGGACCTCAGTCTGGAGCGCAAGCAACATTTTCTGGACCGCTTCTTTCTGGCCGAACGCCTGAAAGACGCCTGCGAAATGCGGGTGCGCAGCCAAATCCTCAAA
>CAYWHT010000022.1:0-16145 GCA_964458135.1 uncultured Saprospiraceae bacterium
CAGGCGGAAAAAGAGCAAGTCAGAATTCACAAATCTTGCGTTGTTAGACTATAAAAGGGGCTGCCAATGTTTGGCCCCGCCGGGGTCTACTTCTTTGGGAAGATAGGATGAATGATAGCTGTTTTTCAACACCCGATTCGCATTTATTCTTTAAGCAACTTACTCTTCGGAGTGATTTTTACCCGGCCACACAGGAGGACGGGCACTATTAACTAACCACTACCAATGGAACAACCAAACAACAACGCCGAAGAAACCCGCCGCCGGGAACACTACCGGGGCGATAAAAACTGGCTAAAGTGGGGGCCCTACCTCAGCGAACGCCAGTGGGGCACCGTACGGGAAGATTATAGCCCAAGCGGTGAAGCCTGGGAATTTTTCCCCCACGACCACGCCCGTTCCCGCGTCTACCGCTGGGGAGAAGACGGCCTGGCGGGTATTTCCGACCACCTGCAGCGGATGTGCTTTGCGGTGGCGCTTTGGAATGGGCGAGACCCCATCCTGAAAGAACGCCTTTTCGGCCTCACCGGCAATGAAGGCAATCACGGGGAGGATGTCAAGGAATTGTATTACTACCTCGACAATACGCCGACCCATTCCTACATGAAACACCTCTACAAATACCCTCAGGCTGCCTATCCCTACCACGATCTGGTATCCATCAACGGGGCGCGCTCCCGGCAGGAAGAGGAATATGAAATCCTCGATACGGGCGTTTTTGACGATAGTCGTTATTTTGACGTATTCACGGAATACGCTAAAGTGGATGAGGAGGACTTGCTGATCAAAATAACTGTACACAACCGCGGACCGGAAGATGCTCCCATTAGCGTATTACCTACGCTCTGGTTTCGCAACCACTGGTCGTTTGGGCTCATGGAGCACCGCCCCAGCATTCGCAAGGGGCATGCGGGGGAAGATTACGGAATAGTAGAGGCGGATCACGAAAAACTTGGCCGGTATCAGTTGTATTTCCAGCATCCCGACCACCTACTGTTTACCGAAAACGAAACGAATACCGAAAAGCTCTTCGGCTATTCCAATCATGTGCCTTTTGTCAAGGACGCCTTCCACGAAGCGGTAGTGCGCAACGATTACGAGTGGCTGGAAAACAATACCGAGGGCTCCAAATGTGCGCCGGTGTACCAGCGCATGGTCAAGGCGGGAGCATCTGTGGAAATCCGGCTGCGACTGTGCCAACAATCGCCTGGATCGAATCCGCTATCCAGAGATTTTGACGCTGTCTTTCACCAGCGCCAGTCTGAAGCCGATGCATTTTACCGCCCTCTGGAACATTCGGGCGACCCTGAGCTGGCCCGTACTCAACGGCAAGCTTTCGCCGGCATGTTGTGGACCAAACAGTATTACAATATCGATATCCCGCGTTGGCTCAACGGCGATCCCGGGCAAATACCACCGCCGGAATCCCGTAAAAACGGGCGGAATAAGGAGTGGGAAACACTCAACAACGAAGATATTATTTCCATGCCCGATAAATGGGAGTACCCCTGGTACGCCGCCTGGGATTTGGCTTTCCATTGTGTTCCTTTGGCGCTGGTAGACCCCGACTTTGCCAAGGAACAACTCATTCTGTTTTTGCGGGAGTGGTACATGCATCCCAATGGTCAATTGCCCGCCTACGAATGGGCTTTTGGCGACGTCAACCCACCGGTGCACGCCTGGGCTTGCATGATGGTCTACAAAATAGACCGGAAGCTTACCGGCGCCGGGGACATCGATTTCCTGAAGCGCACATTTCAGAAGCTGCTGCTCAATTTTACCTGGTGGGTGAACCGCAAAGACGTCAACGGTAATAATATCTTTGAGGGCGGCTTTTTGGGCCTCGACAATATCGGCGTCTTTGACCGCAGCAGCCACATTCCCGGCGGCGGTCACCTCGAACAAGCCGACGGCACCAGCTGGATGGCAATGTATTGCCTGAATATGCTGGAAATGGCCATGGAAATTGCGGTGCACGACTCCACTTACGAAGACGTGGCAACCAAATTTTTCGAGCATTTCGTGTATATCTCCGCCTCCCTCAACCGATTGGGAGAGGATTGGGTCGGCGCCTGGGATGAGCGCGAGGGCTTTTTCTACGACGTGCTGGCCATGCCCGACGGGCGGTACGTGCCCTTGAGGGTACGTTCGTTAGTGGGGCTTTCCACCTTGTTTGCGGTATTGGTATTGGAACGGGAAAAACTGGATAAGCTGCCCGACTTCACCCGGCGCCTGGAGTGGTTCCGACGCTACCGCAAAGAAAACCAGGAGTATATGGTATTGGAGGAGTTCGCTGAGAGCCATGATATCTTATTGTCACTGGTGCCCCGCGACCGGCTGCAAGCCTTGCTCAAGGCGCTATTGAACGAAAATGAATTTTTTGGACCGGCCGGTATTCGTTCGGTTTCCAAAATTCACGAAACGCCCTACGAAGTGCAGATCGACGGTCAGGCCTTTGGCTTGCAATACGAGCCCGCCGAATCCACTACCTCGCTATTCGGGGGCAATTCAAACTGGCGGGGCCCCGTCTGGATGCCGATGAATTATCTGATTATACAGTCTTTGCGAGAATACCACCGCTACTACGAAGACGAATTGCGGGTGGAGTGCCCCGCAAATAGCGGCCGGGCGGTCAGTCTGGACCAAATTGCCGACGACATCTCAGACCGGTTGATTGGCATCTTTCAACCCGACGCATCCGGACGGCGCCCCGTACACGGAGCGTCTACAATCTACCAGAATGATCCACATTTCCGGGATTTGATTCTTTTCTACGAATATTTCCACGGCGACAACGCCCGGGGAGTAGGGGCTTCCCACCAAACGGGCTGGACGGGTTTGGTGGCGGAGTTGATCTGCCGGAAAGGTAGTAAGTAGTTGGGGCCTGGCCGGGGCCCGGTCAGGCATTACTCACTACGCCTGATGTTAATCAATGCTACAAGCGTTCGGATAATCAAGCCAACAAAAAACTAAAAATGCCAGACATAATGTCCAATCCAACCTACGAAGCGCTCGCCGATAAAGAATGGATCATCACCAACGGCTTGGGCGGCTACGCTTCCAGCACCGTCATGGGCGCCAATACCCGCCGGTATCACGGTTTACTGGTGGCGGCGTTGAATCCGCCGGCCAGCCGTACGGTGATGGTGTCCGGGGTGGAAGAGAAAATAATATTGGAAGGCGGGCGTCGCGAGGAGTTGGCGACCCACCGCTATCCCGGCGCCATTCATCCCAATGGTTACCAGTTTTTGGAATCCTTTGAACGCCGGCTTTTGCCGACGGCAACCTATCGAGTAGGGGAAGCCGCTTTGCGCAAGCGGGTGTCTATGGTATACCGCAGCAATACCACGGTGATCGAATACGAGAATGTGGGCGCGGTGGGGTATAGGTTGCATTTGACGCCCTTACTGGTGCACCGGGATTATCACGCCCTATTCAAAGAAGAGGACTACTTTGATTATTACCACTTGCAAACGGCGGAAGGGAAGCTAAAAATCCACGCCCACTACGGAGCGCCTGCGCTTTATTTGGGCTTTAGTCGGGCTACGTTCTTAGAGGATGCACGGTGGTTCTACCAGTTGGAATATGAAAAAGAACAATACCGGGGACTGGATGACCAGGAAGATGCCCGAAGTATCGGAACGGTGGCAGCGGAACTGGCTCCCGGAGAAAAGGTGTATTTGGTGTTCTCCACGGAAGGCGCCATGCTCGAATGGGATCCGAAAGGATTGATAGATACGGAGCTCCAGCGCTTGCAAGCTTTATCGCCACCCGAGTTTCACAATACCTGGAGGGGCGATTTACTGGTCTCCGCCGATCAATTCCTGATTCATCGCGCATCGACCAACAGCGCCTCCCTCATTGCGGGCTACCATTGGTTTATGGACTGGGGGCGGGATACGATGATCGCCATGCGGGGCCTTTGCATAAGTGCGGGCAAAAAAGAAGTCTCAGAATCGATTATTCGAACTTTCCTGCAATATCTCGACGGCGGAATGCTGCCCAACCGGTTTCCGGACCGGGGAGAAGACCCGGAATACAATACCATTGACGCCACCCTTTGGTTATTTATAGTGCTGCACGAATACTACGAACGCTTTGGCGATAAGGAGTTTATTGCTTCCGTCTTTGGGGCTCTTACTGAAATTATCGAAGCACATTTACGGGGTACCCGTTATAACATACACCTGACGGACGACGGCTTGCTGTTTGGTGGGGAGGGATTAGCCCAACTTACGTGGATGGACGCCAGGGTAGGCGACTACGTCGTAACCCCCCGCCAAGGATGCCCTGTGGAAATTAACGCCCTTTGGTACAACGCGCTTTGTATTTATAAAAGCTTTGCAGAGCTTCTGGGCGATGGTATTGCGGTAGAGGCGCCCATTGACCGCTTGAAAAGCGCCTTTCCTACTTTTTTTCTCAACGAGCAGGGTTATCTAAACGACTTGGTGATTCCACCCGCATACATAGATGATACCTTGCGGCCCAATCAATTATACGCCCTGAGCTTGCCTTACAGACTGCTGACTCCGGATCAGGAAGCCGGAGTTCTGGATTTTGTACGCCGGGAACTCCTCACGCCTTACGGCCTGCGCACGCTGCCGGTAGGACACCCGGATTTTAAAAGCACCTACGGTGGGGATCAGTGGCAACGCGATACGGCTTACCATCAGGGAACCGTCTGGCCCTTCCTGCTGGTGGAATACGTGTTTGCCCACCGGCGCGTTCACGGAGCAAAAACGGACAGCGAAATCCGCGAACTACTGGAACCGCTAAAGACCCATTTCTACGAACGGGACGGCCTTCACGCCATCTCCGAAATTTTTGACGGGGAAAATCCGCAAGCCGGCCGGGGTACGATACAACAAGCCTGGTCGGTGAGCGCCATGCTGCAGATCTTGGAGTTGCTGGATCATGATGAATAATGAAAGGGGGGCTTTTAGTCCGGAACAAGGCTTCGGCGGAAGGCCCTTTTCCCGACTAAAAACCAAAAGCAAGAGCCGCTTACCTTAAGTGTCATATCTAACTGCTACCTAAATATGAGTCCATACCTTCGCAAGATTATCGTCATCTACGCCAGTGGATTTTTACAGGGTATTGCCCTGATCGCTTATCCCGCGGCGGGTAATATCCTGAAGAGCCCCGCTTTTCATGGATTAGAAGATTGGCAGTACGGATTATTGTTTGTACCGCAGTCGGTGCTGGCCATCATCACCTCTTTTTCGGCTTCCTTGCTGGCGCGGCGCTACGGTATGAAGCGGGTGCTGAGCTTCGGTTTATTTTTCAACCTGTTATCGATGCTTCTGCTGGGGTTGAGTCATTTTGTGATTGGCTTGGCGGGGATGCCATTTATCCTTTTGTTACTAGGCACTGCGGCCCTGGGGGGCGGATTCGGTTTGACCATTACGGCTTTGAACCCCTACGCGTACCAATTATTCCCGGGTAAAGAGGCCTCGGCGCTTACCAGTTTGCATTTCCTCCTGGGGGTTGGCACCTCTACGGCGCCGCTCGTGGTCAATTTCTTTGAAGCACAGGGCATTTGGTGGGGCGCCGGGTTGGCCATCGGGCTCATCGTGGTTTTGATCTTGTTGCTGCAGCTCCCCTTGCCGATGCCCCTGGAATTAGAAGAATCGAAAGGCGCCGACGGGCGCCCCGAAAGGGTGCCGGCGCGGGTCTGGTTGTGGTTTGCCGTCGTATTTTTCTACGGTGCTTGTGAGGTCACTTTCAGCAATTGGTCGTCTATTTATTTGAAAGAGGAAGTCGGATTGAGTCTGCAATCCGCTTCTTTCGGCTTATCGTTATTTTGGATTTCCATTGCGGTGGGGCGCGTGTTGTTTTCGTTGGTTGCCCTGCGCGTCAATACCCGCCCATCGTATCTGGTAGCGCCACTCTTGATCGGGGCGGTATTTGCCCTGATGCCCGCCCTGGATGGCCAAGTCCTCAATTACGGTGCGCTCTTGCTTGGCGGTTTGGCGGCTTCCTTCTTCTTTCCCTATTCGATCAGCCTGGCTACCGACGAAAACCCACGTTTTTCGGCGGCCGTATCGGGTATGCTGGTGGCGGCCCTGCAGTTGGCCTACGGCGTGATTAACCCGCTGATCGGAGGCCTTAACGAGCTCCTTCCCCTTAGCGGTCTGTTTCGGCTTTCTTCCCTTTACGGTTTTTTTATGTTGGCGATTGCTATTTATTTGTTCCGCAGTGCGCCCCGCCAAGCATCCCCCGTGAACAATTGAACCCCGAATTTTTTACCTTAAAAAGGTTCCTAACAGGTTTTTAATTTGTTCAACCAACCCAACAAGTCATGACCAACTCGGTGATCATTACCGGAGCGGCCGGCAATCTCGGTAAATCGGTCGTTCAACTATTGCACGACGACGGGCGCCAAATCTACGCGACACTCGGCCCCCAAGACCCCCCCGACGCCTTTGCGGGCATGGAGCGCGTGGAAACCGAAGCCGTAAACCTTTTGGACGAAGCGGAGACGCGGGCCTACGTGGAGCGAATCACCCAAAAAGACCCCGGCGTCAGAGCCGGCTTACTACTCGTCGGCGGCTTCGCCATGGGAGATATCAAGCAAACCGATAAAGCCGCTCTTGAAAAGCAATTCCAGATCAACTTCGAAACGGCTTATCTAGCCGCCCGCCCCCTGTACGAACATTTCGAAAAACGCGGGGGAGGGCAGTTCTTGTTAATCGGAACCCGGCCGGCCCTCAACGCGGCCGAAGGCAAAAACCTCATGGCCTACGCCTTAAGTAAATCCCTCATTTTTAAACTTTCCGACTTTATCAATGCTTCAGGCAAAAACGCAGGCATTGTTTCAACGGTGGTGGTGCCGGGAACCATTGACACGCCCGTTAACCGGGAAGCAATGCCGGATGCCGATTTTTCTAAATGGGTAACCCCACAGGCTATTGCCGAAACGATCCAATTCGTGCTCTCCAAACCCGGGCAGTCGCTGCGAAATAGCACCCTCAAAGTTTATAACGAATCCTAACAATCTGTAACAAGTCTTCGGGAAACCGAAAAAAATTGAAAAATTATTATCGTCAAACTTCCGCTGTTATCCACACTGACGCGTAAGAAAAAAGAGGAGAAAAAAATCGGGCGTGACATTCTTCCAAAAAATATGTAACTTATAAGAGTCGTTAGGGAAACAGATAAGAATGACTTTCTAATGACTCGAAAACAAGAACGATCACACCAACTTTTCCCCTATAGAAGTAAGTTTTTTTTTAAGTTTTTAACAGCTAGTGATGCGCGACTATTTACTCAATCAATCCCTTAAGCGGCTCGAGCGGGAAAGCAACAACGATTTGCTACAAATCCTGGAATTGGGGCCGCAACACTACACGACGAAAGAATTGGAGGATATGCTGCGGGAAATAGAGCGGCAACGGAAAGTCGTTCCGCGTAAATTGCAAAAGATGTACCGCATCGGCGCCGTAATTCCCGGCATCATATCCCTCATTTTCCTGGTGGCTTATCTGAAGATCCCCTTTCTGGGTTACGCTTTGTTGGGCGGCATACCTATGGTCATATTCTTTTACGCCCGCGCCAACTACAAGATTAAAAAGCAGTATCCGACCTATCACGATTCCAAGCTGATCGAGCAAGTTATCCGCCAGGAGCTCAATCGCCGGCGGGAGGAATCGTCGATATTTTGAGATTGTCGTCCAACTCGCCAAGCGTTGGTTGCCTGCCGGATTAATCTACAGGTGTCCTGCGTCTGTACCGACGCCATAGTCTGTCAAGTCGGTAGTCACCAATTTTGAGTTGACAGACTATGAAAAGGGCGGGGATTGCTGTTATGCGAAAAAAGTAAGGATAAAGGCTTAGTCTTCTACAGGCCGCCAAGTCAGAATTTACAAATTTTGGGTTGGCAGGCTATAAATTCCGGTTATTTTTGAGGGCGTCGTTTCTTTCCGCAAGCAAAAGGTAGAAATGTCGCGCCAACATGAAAGACAACAGCCACACCATCTTTAAACGCATCAAGTACGGCTTTTTCCGGATGACCGGTTGGTTATCGGATCAAATATCCGATCGTAACTACCAGATCATTGCCAGCATCATTATCGGCATTGTGGCTGGCTTGGTGGCCGTGTTGCTCAAAAAAATGGTGCATTGGCTGCGGGATCTGATTTACGGTCAAGATCCGGCTTCGGAGCGCTTTTACTTTGTATTCTTCCCCCTACTGGGAATCACCTTAACGGTAATTTTTGTGCGCGTGGTGCTAGGCACCCGGCTTGATCCGGGATTGAGCGGTTTAATTTTTCGAATCTCCCGCAAGAAGATCAACCTGCCGCCTTCGGAGACTTACGCTCACGTAGTGGGTAGTTCCCTCACGGTGGGCTTTGGCGGGTCGGTAGGGTTGGAAGCGCCGATCATCCGGACGGGATCGGCCATCGGCTCCAACCTGGCGAGGCTGCTGCGGGTAGGACGCAACCGCCACACCTTATTCTTGGCTTGCGGCGCCGCCGCCGGCATGGCCGCCATCTTTAACAGTCCGGTAGCGGGAGTAATCTTTGCCTTCGAAGTACTGATCACCGATATTGCATTGTCTTCTTTCATCCCATTGCTGATCTCGGCCGCTACCGGCGCACTCATTGCCAAGACGATTTACTACGAGCAGATTCTCTTCCTACCTTCCGGCGATTGGGATATTGCCGGCATACCGTTTTACATCTTATTGGGGCTGATCTGTGGTTTTTTGTCGGTTTATATGATCCGCACGGTCATCCGCATTGACCACTTCTTCGACCGCTACGATCGTTCCTGGTTAAAGATACTCCTCGGCGGCCTGGCGCTGGGAGTGCTCGTTTTTCTGATGCCACCTCTCTTTGGAGAAGGTTACAAGACCGTCAACGACATCCTTTCCCGCAATTTCGTGAACTTGCTCGACCACAGCCCTTTCTACCGGGTATTCGATACCGATATCCTGTTGTTGGTGTTCGGTTTGATGTTGGTGTTGGCCAAAGCGGTGGCGGCGGCTATCACCATTGCAACGGGCGGCAACGGTGGCGTATTTGCTCCCGCCATGTTTAGCGGTGCGTTGTTAGGGTTTGTTTTTTCCCACGGCATTAACCAAATGGGCTTTGCCAATCTCAACGAAGCCAATTTCGCCGCCGTGGCCATGGCCGGCCTGCTGAGCGGGGTTTTTAAATCTCCGCTGACGGGCATTTTCCTTATCGCTGAAATTACCGGAGGATACGAGCTCTTCGTACCCCTGATGATCGTTTCGGCTCTGTCCTACTTCGTCACCTATTACTTTGAACCACAATCCATCTTTACCAAAGAGTTGTTCCAGAAAGGCCTCTGGGTGCCCACACACGAACGCGACCGCAACATTCTCTCCGATATGTCGGTGCGGGGCCTGCTCGAAACCAATTTCTTTCCCATACGGCCGGATATGACCCTGGGGTCTTTTGTACAGATCATTGCCCAATCTCGCCGGAACATTTTTCCCGTCACCGATGAAGTGGGCATGCTCAAAGGGATTGTCTTGTTGGACGATGTCCGGGAAATCATGTTTCAACAAGAAAAATACAACGAAATCAAGGTGAAAGACATCATGCATAACCCTCCGGCCATCGTGGATGTGACGGATTCTATGGAAGAGGCGATGAAAAAGTTTGACGCCCACGGCGCCTGGAACTTGCCGGTGGTGGATAATGGGCGCTACGTGGGTTTTGTGTCCAAGTCTTCCCTGTTCAACCGCTACCGGCAGTTGTTGATCGAGCGCAGCCGGCAGGTTTAGATGAAGGGAAATGGCGTCCGTATTTTTTAACACATCTCAGTTGCTACTTAGCGAATAAAGCCGGTCAGGGGGTATTATCCGCTCAAAACGTTCCTTTGTCGAAAGAGGAGCCCGTTAAACGGGCGGAGCGAGCTAGCTGGTCGAGCATAGCTGTTTGTGATTTGACTCTCATAGCCTTTCGGCAGATATTTGTAGTGTCATCAAAATCAATATACTCGATCATGAAAACTTTGCGTATTGCTTTATTCCTCACCGTTGGTCTGTTGCTTCTTCAGCCGAACCTGCAAGCCCAACGAGACACTGCGGTGAAAACGTCCCAAAGAGAACGGCTGAGCCACACACCGGAGGGGTGGAGCGAGTACAAGCAAATGTTATCTACTTACCGGAAAAGCAACACCCTAAAGGCAAAGCAGCCGCAGCTACTGAAAAAATTCAACCAGGCGATCAATGAAATCGACGCCCGGTACCACGGCGTACCGCAAAAACGCAGTCGGTCTGTAGGGAGTAGCCACTCCCGGAAAGGCGCCGGCGATTACCGCTTGATTCAAGCGCCGGACTGCCCTGCCCTCACCGTTAGGGAAGAGCTTTAATGGCCGGAGGTTTCGCATAGAAGTACGACCGAAGCCCAAAAAGGGCTGTAATCACCCGACTTAGCAGTTGAACCCATAAACACCCCTGCCGCTTAGCGGTCAGGGGCGTTTTTTTTGCCCCTACCCCCCGAAGGACCGCCCTCTGCATATTATCTTAGTGGGGCAAAACAAACGCAAAATCATGGATCAGTCTGGCAACGACCGCCTCCAGGAACTCGAAAATCAGGTTCAGCACCTCACCGATGAAAACGAACAACTACGGCAGCAACTGGACGATAGAGAGCAGGGAAGAAAAAAGAAACGCAAGAAGGCAGAGCAATTAGGCCGTAGCGGCGCCCGCCTATTGTTGGGAGGGCGTCTGAAGAAAAGCATCTTGCAACTCTACGATGAGATCCCCTCCGGAGATGTACGGCGGGAAACGCTGGCCGAAGTCACGGCCAATATTATCGCCCGCCTGACGCGGGTCGGTTTTGTAGGCTTGCTTTTTGCTCTGTTGCCGGCCGTGATGGTCATTGCCCAAACGATCTTGCTCAGCAAACAAAACCGGTTGATTTCGGAGCAACAAAAGTTTCAGGAAGAGGTGTCAAAACAACAGAATGCGATCATGGAAACCCAAAACAATCTCATCCTGCGGCAAATCAAAGAAGCCGAAGAGGCTACCCAGCAAACGCTATTCGCCAGCCGGCTCGCCAACCTTAAACGCTTGATTCGGGATGCGGCTGATAACCGTCGAAAACGCAACCGCGAGCTCAACGGCGCCGCCATTGCCGAGATGGCTTCTTTTACCAAAACCCTCGAACCCAGCGAGCTGGAAAGAGGGCCCAACGAAAGCCAAGTGGAGGTTAGCCCCGAAAAGGGAGATCTGCTCAAAACCCTGGTAGCGGCCAACCTGGCGGAAGACACTTACCAAAAAATCTTCGGCGACACCGATTTCAGCTACGCGTACTTACAGCAAGCGGACCTCCACGGCGCCTATCTGCAAAATGTGAACCTTAATAATGCCTACCTTATCCTCAGCAAGTTGCGGGAAGCCGATCTCCAGTTCATTCAGCTTAAAGGCGCCTTTCTGCGGGGCGCTTTTTTCACCCGCGCCTTACTCGGAAGGGCTAACCTTACCGGCGTCGACGCCCAGGATGCTTCCTTCAACCAAGCCAAGTTGATTAGCGCCACCCTAAGCGCGGCCGATCTGCGTGGGGCCGACCTGCGGGAGGCCGATTTGCGTCAATCCACCTTGCATGGCGCCAACCTTGCCGGCGCCCTGCTCGATGGCGCCCGGGTAGATAGTCCGGACTGGTTTGGCGTATTGCAGCAGAACGATGTCCAGGGCCTGAAACGTTTGCTAGAACAGTACCGGGTGGAGGAGACCGCCCAGAAGGACGAAAATGGGCAGGATTATTACCGGATCATCCGTAAAGGCGAAGGGTAATGCGTTCATTATTCAGACCGCTTTGACTTCTTCTCCGATAATTCTCAGCCCATTGAGGGTTAAGTTGGGATCAACCAGGTGAAAGGAAGATTCCAAAGGGTGCAAGATCGAAGAAAGCCCGCCGGTAGCAACGGCTTGGTAGTGATGACCAACTTCTTCCCGGGTCAAAAATAAAAGGTGGCGCACCAATCCCACGTACCCGTTCAATACTCCGCTTTGAATGGCGTGAACGGTGTTTCTGCCGATGGGCGTGCTAGGCAGCTCCAAAGGTACTTCCGGCAGTTTGGCGGTACTGGAAGAAAGCGCCTGGATAGAAGTCTTCAACCCCGGAGCAATGGCTACACCCAATACGTGGCCTTGCCCGGTGAGGGTGGTAAAGGTGAGCGCGGTGCCGAAATCCACAATGATGCAATCCCGTTGTAATACGCGATGGGCGGCTACGGCGTTGGCGAAAAGGTCGGCGCCCAATTCTTCTGGACGGTCGATCCGCAATTCAAGTTGCGGATAGATATCGGGCTCCACCAAAAGGGGATCCAGGTGTAAGAGGTGTTGGATGAGTTTGCGAAAAAGGGGCGCCAGCTCGGGCACTACACTACTGATAACAGCCTGCTTCAATTGCTCCGGTCGAACGCCCGATTCCAGCAACCAATCACTGAGGCGCGTTTCGTAAAAGAGCAGGGCTTCCCGGTCGCTGCGGGTGGGCAACCTCCATATACCGAGCCAGCGGTCGCTTTGGAAAAGCCCAAAGGTTACATTAGAATTACCGATGTCGATGGCTAAAAGCATAAAACAAAACTAAAAATAAATGGATACCCAACTCTTTAATTTGAAGCGTAAAGTACAGCAGTACCAGGAAGTATTACAGAATACGGAAAGCTACCGGCAATTGTGGAGGGAACAGATCCGCGACTATCTGCGCCAGGAGTTGGAGCGACTCATCGGGGAGACCGGACTGCCCGCTAAGGTGGAAGTGCGCTCGGAGATGGAAAACCTGGAGGCGATAGTGCTTTCCCTGGGAGATTCCAAAAGCGGCATGTACCAAAAGGTAGGCGAAGATTTGCGGCGGGATCTCATTAAGCACAACGGCGCCCTGGTATACCAGCAGCTCTTTAACGGCAAGATTATTGTGCTGGTCAACTATCCCTTTATCGAAAACTACGGCAAGCCCCGGCCGCCGAAGACCATTGCCATCTACCGGCCCGAAGAATTAAAGGAGCCTTACCTGCTTCGCCACCTGGAGGAATTCCTGCAGGATATCACCAACTGGGAAGACTTCGACGATGACGAGCCCAATAAGCGCATCGGCTTCAAATTCAACTTCGACTCGAGGCCTGAGGACGGAGACGCTCCGACCGCCAAGCGTTAGCTGCCGGCCCGGCCTGTTCTAACTGTCCGGCAAAACGTTGAACAATGCGTTGCAAGCTGCGCCGGTGTTTATCTGGATGGATATAGTGGGGATACACCTCTTCCAGCTGCCCTTGCGGAAGGTGGGCCGCCAGAGACTGACCGAATTCGAAGGGGTGGAGCCAATCTTTGCGGTTGGCCGCCACCAATGCCGGCTGTTGAATGGCTTCCAATTCTGACCAATCCCAGAATGGAATGGATATCGGTAGCCGCTTGAGGGCTTCGTAGGTATCGGCCGCTTGCGGGCGCCGAAGGAGCGCCAGTAAATCATCCGCACAGCGGGGATTCATGCGCTTGATGGCCCGGTAATCGCGCATGCCGACCAATTGTTCGCGGGCGCCGTCCACGCCCTGCCTTTCAATGGCGCGCCCCAGCCTGACCAGCAAACCCAGATTATCGGGAGAAGGGCGGTTGAGCCAGGCCGGCCGCACAAGCACCACGGCCCGCACCCTTTCCGGATAACGCGCCGCCAGGTTAACCGCGACGGCCGCCCCTAAGGAAACACCGCCGATAACGGCTCGACGGATGCCCAAATGATCCAGAAGGGCGATAACGTCGTCAGCGAAAATAGGTATGTGGTAAGCGGAGGGCGGACCGGCATAGTGGGAGCGACCGTGCCCGCGGAAATCCATGGTGATCAGACGGATGCCGGAAACCCCTTCGAAAAGCGCTTCGGGTTCCTGTCTTTTGCGGCCTAAGCTGTGTAACATGCAAAACGGCACGCCAAATCCGCGATCGCCGTAGCAAAAGTCGATTTCATTGTGGTTAAAGTAATTCATCTTGCTTCCTGGGTGGTTTTGGGTTTACAGTACACTGTAGGACCTTTTTACCATTACAAAAATATAGATGAACTACAGTGCGACTAAGACCGTGCGTCTTGGCAAAAACGGTTGTTTGCCTGCAGCTTTAACGTCTAAGTTATGATTTTTAAACCAAAAAGTCGACCGCTTGTTGAAGGAATCCTTTGCAAAAGTGTTGATAATGATGACAAAGATTAGACATTATGGACACCAATTATTACAGGTCTAGACTTGCCCTTTTTCGCCCTATCTGCGTTGAGAAGCCTCGCCGTCCGTAAGGATGCCTACGTTTCTCGCCTTGATAGGACAAAAAATTGCGGCGTCTATCCTCTATAAAACTGGTATTCATAATGTCTATTTAAAAAATCCTTAATCCGGGGGAAAGATTAAAAAGGTAAACTTCCAAAAAGCTTTTTAAGTGTAATTCATGGCAAGTTGGATCGAATCTTTGGGATATTTGGGCGCCTTTCTGGGCGCCTTCATGGAGGGAGAGCTGATGTTTTTGGCGGCCATACAAACGGCCCGGATGGGATATTTGCAGTATCCTTTAGTTTTGCTGGCCGTTTTTATGGGCACTCAGACGGCCGATTGGTTTTTCTTTCTCAGTGGCCGTAAGCAGGGAGGGCGCATTCTGGAACGCCGTCCTTCCTGGGGGAGCAAAGTGCGACGCATTAGTGGTTTGGTGGAGCGCCGATCCAATTGGTTGTTGCTGACCTACCGCTTTATGTACGGTTTTCGGATCGTACTGCCCGTACTTTTTGGGCTAAGCAGCATTTCCACGCGAAAGTTCGCCCTGTTCAGTTTACTCAGTACGACGCTCTGGGTGGGTACGTTCGGCAGCTTAGGTTATTTTTTGGCGGAATTGTTGATCCAGCATTGGCCGGTCATTCAGGAAGGCTTGCAATACTTCGCAATAGCTTTGGGAGTTGCCGCTCTGGGCTATTTGCTTTGGCTGTTCAGCCGACGGGACAGATCATGAGCCTACTGCCAAAGAACCCGCCGGAAGCTCAATACTAAGGCAGTCAAAGGGTTGGTGTTAACCGGGCAATGCTTAATCCGGGTTAATGCTTCGGATTTTGATCCAGTAATATCACTTCTCCGATTTCTTTATCGAGATCGAGGTAAAATGTTCCGGTGTATATGTAATTGTAATTCAATTCCTCTCTCAGCGCTTCGAATTGCCCTTCATCGTCTACGTGAGAAGCAATCCATTCAATCGCTTCGATCCGGTTTTCAAAATCGATTTTCATGGCTTATTTCTTCGTTTAAACAATTTACTTATAATACCCATTTCTCTTGCAAATGGTTACCTTTTGCGTGGGAATTAACGCATTTTTAATAGGTAGTTGTTCACATTGTGCTCCGTTTTAACCTCTTACGATAGGTTTTGATTTGGGCTGTGCTTTGGTTATTTTGTGCATTTGCAAACGGCGAAATTATTTTGAGACCTTTACTCCTCTGCTTTTTATTGTTGATTGGTACTGTTTCTTGTTTAATTGGCCAGGTGCCCTCCAACCCCATCGGCCTCAACCCACCCCGCCTCGATTGGCGCCAAATCCAAACCGACCGGGTGCAGGTGGTTTATCCGGCGCCCCTGGCCGAACAGGGGCAGCGGGTGGCCAATATGGCCCATTACCTTTGGGAAAATCACAATGAGTCGATCGGTTCCGATATGACTCCGATTACCATTATTTTGCAAAACCAACCGGTTATCTCCAACGGTTTTGTAACGGTAGGGCCGTTTCGCTCCGAGTTTTACATGACGCCTCCCCAATTTAACCCTTCCACCAATTGGCTGGATTTTCTGACGATTCACGAATACCGGCACGTCAAGCAATTTGGCAATTCCCGCCGCGGGCTGACGCAGGTTGCGAAAACCCTCTTCGGCTCCTGGGTGTGGGGGGGGATGTGGGCCTTGTCCCTGCCCCGCTGGTTTTACGAGGGCGATGCGGTAGGGATGGAAACCGCCCTTACCCGAACCGGACGGGGGCGGCTACCGGCATTTAATATGGAGTACCGCGCCCTCCTGCTCAACGATATCGAATACGGTTACGAAAAGGCCTCGGCCGGTTCTCTCCGGGATTTTGTGCCCAACTGGTACCGCCAGGGTTACTATATGACGACTTACGCCCGCAAGCATTTTGGAAAAGATATTTGGCGCGGGGTCGTAG